>JBFJVR010000428.1:0-2869 GCA_041624095.1 Oleiphilaceae bacterium | reverse complement strand
AGTGCAGCTAAGCCTGCGGCCAAAGCTACAAATACGGTAAAAGCAAAGAGCAAAGCCAGTACCGCAAAAAAAGCCCCGGCAAAAAAGGCACCCGCGAAAAAGGCTCCGCCTAAAAAGGCCCCAGCAAAAACGGCTGCAGCAAAACCTGCAACTAAACCAAGCTCAGCAAAGCCAAAAGTGGCTCAGGCTAATGAACTGACAAAACTGACCGGCGTCGGCCCCGCTTTAGCTAAACGAATGAATGCGGCCGGTATCAAGTCATTAAAGCAGGTAGCTGACCCAAGCGCCGATGATTCAAAGGCACTGATTGAGTTCAGTAAGACGAAAGGTTACGATACTTGGCAAACCAGAGCCAAAGAACTTTTGTCTGCTTAAATCGCTTGCTAAGAGCGCGCCCGGCCTTCCGGAACGGCGCGCTTGCCTTAAGACCTCCGCCACCCTATCTCCTTGAGTCACAGGCTCAAATGTAAACTCAAATTTCACTTTGTGTACATGAAACGTAACTAGAATGCGTAGTTGAGTTACGAAGTACTTATAACCGTTACACATCTATAACCAAGCTTGCTTTTTCTATTCACCACAAGTGCTCTACACTTCACTTATAACCCAATCTAATAACCTTACTTAATCTTGGTAATTAATTTGTTACGAAAAATTTGCCATTCCAGTTCGCTTTCCGCGCTTGTCACGGGCTGCCTGTTCATTCCCTTCGCTCATGGCAGTGATTGGCTGACGTTAAGTGAGGACACCCTGATGCTGGTCAAACTGATTGGCACAGCTGTTATCGCAACCTTGTTTGGCGCGCTCTGCTTTGTACTAGTGAGACTGAACCAGAAGCTAAAGCGCAATATTAATGCGCATGAAGCCACTGAAGTTATGATGTCCAAGCTCAGCAGCGCGGTCACAAACAGTGGTGCAAGTATTCTTATTACCAACGGCGATGGCCAAATAGAATATGTAAACCAGAAATTTTGCCGCAGCACAGGCTACCTTCACCATGAAGTCATCGGTAAACCCATTACTATTCTGAGCCCTAAGGAAAACGAGCACGATTCCGACACTTGCATTCTCGATGAAGCTTGTTTAAAAAGCAGCTGGGAAGGCGAAGTACTCTGCAGCAAAAAGAACAAAACTGAATTCTGGAACGCCATTACCGTGTCGGCGGTTTACGACAAGCACAATAAAATCACCAACTATGTTCTATCTGCCGTTGACATTACAGCGCTGAAAGAAGCGAACCAGCAGATGGAGCACCTTGCCCTGTTCGACTCCCTGACCGGACTCGCCAACCGAAGATTGTTCGTCGACCGCTTGCACCAATCCATACTCAATGCCCGCCGCCATGAAACCATGGCGGCGCTGTTTTTTCTGGACCTTGACCAGTTTAAACGTATCAACGACACCCTCGGCCACCAAGCGGGTGATGAGTTGCTGCTGATCATCGCCGAGCGCCTGAAAGCCTGTGTACGAAAACAGGATACTGTTGCACGCTTGGGAGGCGATGAATTTACCATTCTGTTAAACAATCTGGCAGACACCGACAAAATTGCGGGTATCGCCAAACAAATCCTGACCACACTCAAGGAACCTATCCGGTTGGGCAAGCATGAAGTTATCGTATCAACCAGCATCGGTATCACGCTCGCCCCATCGGACAGTACCTGCGGTGAGACACTGATGAAAAATGCCGACTTAGCCTTGTACATGGCCAAAGAAAATGGCCGTGATGGCTACTACTTTTTCACCGAAGACTTAAATATTCGCGCAAACCGCCTGCTTCACATCGAGAACGAACTCCGACATGCGATACACAACGGCGACTTCCATTTGCACTATCAACCGCAAATCAACCTTAAAACAGGTGAAATCAGCAGTGTGGAAGCGTTAATACGCTGGAATCATCCCGAGAAAGGCGATATCCCGCCCTCAGAATTTATTAGCATCGCTGAAGAGACAGGGCTGATCGTACAGATTGGTGAATGGGTAATGCGTAACGCTTGTAAACAAATCAAGCAGCTCCAGGACACTACAGGCAAGGCCTTGCGTGTAGCAGTTAACCTATCGCCACGCCAGTTTAACGACCCTAAGCTGGTTGAGAGTGTTTCTCTGGCACTTGAAGATTCAGGGCTCGAAGCTAAAAACCTGGAGATAGAGGTTACCGAAAGCATGTTGATGAACGACATCGACACTGTCATTGGCCAACTGACGCGCATAAAATCAACTGGATCGACCATTACCATTGATGACTTTGGTTCGGGATATTCTTCCTTAAGTTATTTGAAAAGCCTGCCTGTAGACATCCTGAAGGTTGATCAGGAATTTGTCACCGACATACCCGATGACCTGAACGCCATGGAAATAGCCTCGGCAGTTATTGCTGTCGCCCATAAACTTAACCTGAAAGTCATTGCGGAAGGGGTAGAGAATATCGACCAACGCGACTTTTTGGTCATTAACAAATGCGACTACGCCCAAGGTTACTTCTTTAGCCGCCCCCTGTCATATGAACAGCTGCTGGACTTCTTTATCAACAACGACCGCAAAACGGCGTGAGGCTTTGGCGGGAGAAGCTAGACGGGAGAAGCAAGACGGTAGACGTGAGAGGCCAGACGCTAGAAGCCAGAAGCTAGAAGCCTGAAGCCTGAAGCCTGAAGCCTGAAGCTAGACGCTAGAAGCCTGAAGCTAGAAGCCAGACGCCAGAAGTCTACAACCTTGCGGCAAAATACCCACCCAAATACCGATCTGTGTCTTTGGTAGCAGACTCGCCCCTCTGAATTAAAGATGCGGGACGGAAGATACTAAAAGCCTTACGCCCTTACGCCCTTACGCCCTTACGCCCTTACGCAAAAAATAAAACCATACCGTTGGT
>JBFJVR010000427.1:0-2889 GCA_041624095.1 Oleiphilaceae bacterium | reverse complement strand
CGTAATGGCGATAATGCGGTGATGCAGTATGTGCGGCCTACCGAGCTAGACAACGGTAACATTCTGGCAGCATATCGTCCTATCCAGTCAGCAAACCTCTCGGTGCAGCCACTTGAAATTGATATCCAGAACTTCATCGAGGCCGACCAGCGTATCGACGGGAGTGCCGGAGTGGGGCAGATAGATTTAATTGCTGACGTCGACACAGGCAGTGCGCCAAGTCTGAACGGAAACTACGGCGCAGCGTTTCCGCTTTATGATGGTACCAATCGTTATTTAGTAAGTTGGAGTGTATGCCGTCTTGTCCCCTTGGGTGGTTCACTGGCAGAAAACTGCACAGCTGCAAAACTTGCCTCAGGTAATTACGAAGCGGCTCCACCGCTTTATGGCTTATGGGTGCTTGATGTAGATAAAGCGACACAGCTACCTATCGAATTACCTCAGGAAGGGCAGCAATATGACGAAGCGGTGGTGTTAACGTCACGCTCTATCCCAACTTATATTGCACCGGCCACTCTGGATACCGATGCTCAAGCGCTTGCAAATCTAGGCTTTGGTGTCGTGCATGTACGCAGTGTGTATGACTTTGATGGTGTCGACCGTTCAGACGATGGCATCGCAGTTACTGCCGACCCTTTGCAAACCACGCCAGACGAACGCAGTGCGCGCTTCGTCCGTTTCGAAAAACCGGTATCGATACCCAGTGATGAGGTCCGCGATTTCGATAACTCGGCCTTCGGACGCAGCACTGCGCAGGGCATGCGTGAAATTTTGGGTTATGCGCCAGTTGAACCCGATGGCTCGGTCAAAGTAGCCGTGCCAGCGAATGTGGCCTTCGCCATAAGTGTGCTGGATGTAAATGGTGAGCGCACTTCTGCGCGCCATCAGAACTGGATGCAGGTGCGCCCCGGCGAAACGCTGGAATGCATTGGTTGTCATACCGCGAATAGTGAAGTGCCCCATGGTCGCCTCGATGCAGAACCTGACGCGGCCAATGTGGGCGCGTTGACCAATGGCGTGGTCTTCCCCAATACCGACCCGGCAACGGTACCGTTTACAGATATCGGTGAGACTATGGCCGAGGCCTATACCCGCGTAAACGACTTGCGCCGAATGTCGCCAGATATCATATTCGATGATGAATGGACTGACCCCGCTTTGGCTACCAAGGCGCCAAGTTTTGCTTATCAGTACGACGATATAGAGCCTAATCCGCCAGTGATAGCTGACTCACCGTGCGACATCAGCTGGACCAGTGCATGTCGCGTAGTCATAAATTACCCTCAACATATCCATCCATTGTGGCGTGTTGAGCGTCACGTATTTGATACCGATGGTACAACGCTGCTAGAAGATCGTACCTGTGTTTCGTGTCATAGCAGTGAGGATGATATGGGGGCAGTGAGGGTCGCTGAAGCGCATCTCGATCTGGATAATGGCCCTTCAACGGATGAACCAGATCACCTTAAGTCGTATCGTGAGCTACTCTTTAATGATAACGAGCAAGAGGTGGTGGATGGCGCTCTGGTCGATCGTCTGGTAGACAGCGGCGAAACTGAATCCGTCCAACAGTTTGATGAGGAGGGTAACCCGATTCTCGATGATGACGGCAACCCTGTATTTGTCGAAGAACCGATCTTCGTAACTGTAACGGTGCGGCCTACGATGAGCACAGCGGGCGCAAGAAATAGTGCCGACTTTATGAGCTTGTTCCGTAACGGTGGAACACACGATGCTTATTTAAGCCCAGCAGAATTGAAACTGATCGCAGAATGGCTAGACCTTGGTGCACAGTATTACAACAACCCCTTTCTAGCTCCTGAAAACTAGTTAGTGTTTTCGTCGAGTAGTGAAAGCGCGTTGAATTGATAACGATAGATTGATGATGCAAGTGGAATGAAAGACAGACAAAAGCAGGGTTTATGTCGACGGAAATGATCAAGTACGCATTAGCGTTTGTCATGCTGGTGTCTGCCTTTCAATGCCAGGCTGAGTGGTGGTGGGCAGAAGAGCCGGCAGCCGCCCGTATTCAGGTGGCTGAGCCTTATGTTGAATGGCGCACCGGACCGGCAAAAGTCTATCCTGTTTTCCATGCCAGTGAGCGTGGCGAATGGCTTACTATTAAGCGCCGTAAGACCGACTGGATAAAGGTAAGTGATGCGAAAGGACGTGAAGGTTGGTTGGCCGTTGCTGATGTACTGTTAACAAAAGACGGCACGGGTGAGCAGGTTAGTTTGGTCGAACCACGTTTTGACGACTTTAGTACCCGGCGCTGGGAAACGGGTTTAATGATGGGTGAATTCGACAGTACCGCTGTGAATTCAGCCTATATGGCTTACTGGATGACTGAAAATTTGTCTCTGGAACTGTCGGCATCACAGATTTTGGGTAGTGCATCTGAACTGCGGCTTGCCCATTTAAACATTGTTCATCAGCCCTTTCCTCAATGGCGGGTGTCGCCTTTTTTTACCCTCGGTGTCGGCCATATATTTATTAAACCCAAAGCCACGCTAGTCCAGTCGGAAGAGCGTGACAGCTCAACTGCGAATGCGGGTTTTGGGCTTCGGTACTATGTTACAGACCGCTATTTTTTGCGGATGGAAGTGAAGGACTACAAGGTCTTCACCAAGCGAGAAACCAACGAAGAAGCAACAGAATGGAAAATTGGACTCAGCGTATTTTTTTAGGCGCTAGCGTACTGGCTGTATTGATAACGGCGCCGCTAACATCTCTTGCCGCGAGCGATGATAAACCCCTGATCGAACCCGATGTGGTACCTCAGGTTGTTGAGGAATCATTGATTGATACCGAGAATTTTGAGCTCGGTAGTTTTGTCGGTGTTATTTCTATCGAAGATTTCGAAAGCTCACTAGTTTACGGCGCCAGAGT
>JBFJVR010000426.1:0-2907 GCA_041624095.1 Oleiphilaceae bacterium | reverse complement strand
GGAAGAAGGGCAGTTAAAACAGCTTGCCTAGTTATAGGTGCGATACATAGCACTCAGCCCGTCATCCTTCACTATCGCGCTCCTCAGTTTTTTTTCCTAGCCGCAAAGCCTGACGCGCTTTCCAGCGTTGCTGTACATTGTGACGCCAGATCAGATTGATTGTCAGGTAACCCGCCGAGCTGAGTACGATTCCACAAAGCACCGACCCGACCAGCAAGGGCAGGCCTATGTCGTATAGCTGAGCGCGAAACCAGGCGAACGACAACTCATACTCGAAGGGCAGGCTATGCATGCCGAGCACCCATGTACCAACCAAATACTCGAAGTAAAAAATGGGGGGCATGGTAAGAGGGTTACTAAACCAGACCAGTGCCATGGATAAGGGGAAGTTTGCCCTTAGCTTCGCTGCAAATATAGCCGCTGCAACCATTTGCATGGGCATGGGGATGCATCCCCAAAACAGCCCTATCGCGAAGGCCTTCGATACAGAGGTTCGATTCAAATGCCATAAATTTGGATCATGAAGTACGTCGCCCAAAAAGTGCAAGGATTTGTTCGCTTTCAGTTTTTCGGGATCAGGTAGGTACTTTTTTATAAAGTCTTTCGGCATACTGTTTTCTAATCTAGTGTCTTAGCTAACAACGATCCAGACTCCATAAACTCAAGGATGAGCGCATGACGAAATGGATGGCGGCCTTATGTTCGGGCGTAATCATACTCTATTGTAGTGGGGTTTTGTTTCCTCACTACTATTTTCTCTTTTTAGTGCTGTTTCTGCTTTGCTTGTGCTTGCCGCGCATGCTCCCGCTTAGCAGTCTGTTTGTTATCGGTATGATATATGCCGACTTCAGCGCCAAAGCTCATTTGGCAAACATTCTTCCTCCCTCCCTGGAGGGCAAAACCATGCAGGTGCATGCCTTCGTTTGCTCTCTGCCAGTGTCGAGTAGATTTTCGACCCGTGTTGATGTGTGTGCGACGAAGATGGTCGAGCCAATTAGCGGGGCCGAACTGCACGGAAGGCGAAAAATCAGGATACGTTTTAATGAAGACCTTCCGCCTTACCTTTACCAACAAGGCATAGTAGCCGAAGTGCGGCTTAAGCGTCCACGCGGTACCTTGAATCCGAAAGTGGGTAGTTACGAAAAGTATTTGTTTTCGGAACGGATTGCTGCGACTGGTCGTGTCTTGAGCGTTGAGCCAAGTGGTGGCAACAGCTTGGGCGGGGTGGAGCTGGCTATGCTTTGCTACCACCGCCTGCGATTTTCACTTGCCAGCTGGCTGGATTTACGGCTGCAACACCTTGAGCATAGGGGGGTGATCAAAGCCTTGTTGCTGGGTGAGCGTGCTGACATTAGTGCCAAGGATTCTCGCCTGTTTAGCGCCACGGGCACGCAGCATCTGGTTGCCATATCGGGGCTGCACGTCGGCATTGTAGTATTGATTCTGTCGCAACTGCTTCCGGCTTCGCGTGTTGGTCTGGTCGTGATCGGGATAGTGTCGCTGGCTTATGTATTGCTGGTTGGTTGCGGCGTATCGGCGCAACGTGCTTGGGTGATGTGTATGGTGGCTTTGCTGGTCTCGACGGGGCGCTGGCGGGCCAACTATTGGCAAGCATTCTTTGTAGCGATGGCGGTCGTGCTTCTGCTCGAACCCTTGTCAGCCCTTAGTATTGGTTTTTGGTTTTCCTTCGCCTGTGTGGCGGTGCTGATATTGGTCTCATCAAGCGCCGTAACTAACAAACCCTGGGTGTTGTTGCTGCTAGTGCAGCTTATGCTCGGCTTGGCACTTATGCCGCTAAACGAACACTACGCATTTGATCAGAATGTGCATGACCTGATCGCAAATTTAGTGATGATTCCCTGGGTGTCGCTAGTGGTGTTACCGCTGCTTCTCATCGCTCTGTTGCTGAGTGCGGTTATAGACCATGCTGGGCAGTTCCTGTTCGGTGTTGCGAATGAGTTGCTGCATATTTTTGCGAGTTTTCTTGAAGCCGTTCAGTTACTCGATATCAGCGTATCGAGCCCGGCGGATTGGTGGTTTATTGTTCTGCTGTTGGTCGTCTTAGCTGGCGCCTTAATGCTTAGTAGAGCTGGTTTTTCGGGGTCTTGCTTAGTGCTCGCGAGTGTTGTTTACGCCCTTGCACCTTACGAAGTGGAGGAGCATACCAGCGAAGTGTTGGTTTTTGATTCAGGCCAAGGCCTGGCAGTGTTGCTGAGTCGGGCGGGTAAGGTCTGGCTTTATGATCTCGGCCCGGCTTATGAGAAAAGTTCGGTGGCTGAGCGGGCCATACTGCCTTACTTAAAGGTGATGCATAAAGAGGCGCACCTGTCCGGTGTGGTGGTCAGTCATGGCGACTGGGATCACGCCGGGGGGCTGGACTTCCTGGACGCACAAGCCGTGGGGGAATTTTGGTTTGGTGAGCCTGAACGTCGAGGAATGCCGGCGTGGGGTAAAAAATGCCAGCAGGGCATGCGTTGGGAAGAGCAGGGCTTTAGTCTGGAAGTGCTTTTTCCTGATGCTGGGTATGTCCCGGATAGCGCAAATAACCACTCCTGTGTCGTTAAAGTGGTGCTTTTGGGGACGCGCTTCCTGCTGATGGGTGACCTTGAAGCACAGGGGGAGCGAGACTTTCTAGAGCGTTATCAAGGGAGCCTGGAGTCAGAGGTACTAGTCGCCGGGCATCATGGCTCGCGCAATGCGAGCTCCTATGCCTTGTTGAAGCGGGTTAAACCCGACTACGTGGTGTTCTCTGCAGGCTACCTGAATCGCTTTGGGCATCCGCATACAGAGGTGCGTGAAAGAGTGAGTATTCTGGGCGCTAAAGGTTTATCTACTGCTGAAGCCGGAGCTATCCGTTTTACCGGTCTTGGTGAATCCGAGGTGCTGCGGGTGGAGCAGATGCGCGAG
>JBFJVR010000425.1:0-2938 GCA_041624095.1 Oleiphilaceae bacterium | reverse complement strand
CGGCGATGATCGTGGTGATCCAGAATGCAGGGCCATGCCCGCGCTCGACCTTGAATATGACCCTGTCAACGAAGTGGCCGATCACGCGGCTGAGGAAGATGACAAAGGTGTTAACAATGCCTTGTATCAGCGTCAGTGTAATCATGTCGCCGTTTGCGATATGGCTGACTTCGTGCCCTAAAACGGCTTCTGCTTCGTCTTTAGTCATTTGGTTTAACAGGCCACTACTCACAGCAACTAAGGCCTTGTTTCTGTTCGCACCGGTTGCAAAAGCGTTGATGTCCTTGGCCGGGTAAATTGCGACTTCAGGCATGGCAATACCCGCACGTTGGGCTTGTTGCCTGACCACATTAAGCAGCCATTGCTCGGTCGCATTGGCTGGGTTGACGATGACCCGGGCGCCGGTTGTTTTTTTGGCCATCCATTTCGATATGGCTAGTGAGATAAATGCGCCGCCAAAACCAAACACCGATGCAAATATCAGGAGCGAGTTAAGGTCGAGGTTTTGACCTTGTTGATCAAGTATCCGTTCGACACCTAATAGTCTTAGTGAGATGCTTAGGACGACGATAATGGCTAAATTGGTCGCAAGAAAAAGCGCAATTCGTTTCACTTTAATCCTTCTCCAGAAGTAAGTTGAGCGCTAGTTAATATATGGACATTCTGGATAAAGGCAATAGCGGGCATAAAAAAAGCCGGAGGAATGTCCGGCCTTTGTACTATCTGTCTGATCAGTTATTTTGCGGTATGTCGAAGGTTAGGTCGAAACCGCCACCTGCTCGAGGCACAAGTTGGACGGGGCCTTCGTCTATGCCCATGGGCAAGTTGATCTGGTTGATCTCGGGCAGGTTACCTATCGAGATTGTCAGCTGGTCACCGTTCCTAGCTAAACCAAGATCGTCGCCACGGTAGTCAAATTTGAATTCGCCTTCAGGAACCCGGTAACGCTCGTCGTCAAGCAGGTCTGCCACCGGGACGGTGATAGATTCTTGATATGACTGAATGCTAACCTGTTCCAGCGGGTTTAGTGCAGATTCAACGCTGCTGTTGCGTAGTAACTCGTCGGACAAGGCAAAAGCGGTTTTTGTACCTTTTAAATGCTCCTGAGAGTTTTTCAGCTCGCCAATATCCTGGTCGTCATTTTCAACCGGGGCGATGGTCAGGCTGGAATAGGTTTTTTGAGTTGTTTCTTGAGTTTGTATCTTTGGTGTAACAATAATTGTTGAGTCTTGAATATAGGTCTCAGTGAGTTCTGAGCTAGACAAGGATTTAACTTCAGCGAAACTGGTAACGGGCGCGCTAATCAAGCAAATTGTGCTGAGTAGGCTAGGTATCGTCAGCTTGTTTTTCATGGCAGCTGCCTGTAGAAATGAGCGTGTAAGGCTAGAGTATTTAATCTTGAGGGAGTGATTGCAAGCCTTTTGGCTTGTTAATCTGTAACGAATCGTAATTATGCAAAACGGGTAGCAACGAGAATGTCCAGTCCTTATCACGAAAGTGGCTTGTCGGCGCGAATATCGCGTATGTTAGCAAGTAGATCCCCGCGTAAGCGTGAATTTGTGCTGTCCCAGAAAAATATTTATATCTTTCCCTCAAAGACGGGCTTGGCCTATCTGGCAGTGTGTCTGCTGATGCTGGTTACAGCCATTAACTACCAAAGTAGCCTGGTTTATTTTTATACCTTTGTGTTGGCTGCAATGTTTTTTATGTCGATCTGGTTATGTTTTTTCAATTTGTCGGGCTTGGAGCTTCGCGCAGGAAATCCAATGTTTGTCTCACCCTCTGAAGAAAGCTGTTACGAATTGACGCTGCATTCCAGTAAGGCACCAGTCTCGGCGCTTTATCTTAGTGTATTGCCAGAGCATCGTGTTAATGCCGAGCTTGAGGTAGGGGAGCGTATTTCACTGCACATAAAGGATGCAAAGCGAAGCCGGGGAGTCTATGTGCCCGATAAGGTAAGAGTCGATTCTTTGTTTCCTTTTGGCTTAATTGTAGCGTGGACCTGGCTTAAGCTAGATTCAATCTGCTACGTTTATCCTGAGCCTGTCCCTTATTTCGGGGAGCGGATGGGGCGCTCAGGAACCGACGAGGCAGAGCACTTAAGAAGTAACGACGACATGACAAATCTCAAGGCGTATCAAGCGGGAGAATCAGCAAAGCGCATCAACTGGAAGCACTATGCATCCAAAGAAACGCTTGTGGTAAGAGAGGGTGAGCCTAAAAGCTTTACTCCTGGCTGGGTGAGGTGGGATGACTATGAAGCCCAAGCTGCAGAGCAGCGGCTAAGTTATATGTGTTACGACGTATTGCAATGTTCGGAACGTCAGGAACTTTTCGGTTTGGAATGTCCGGGAACTACAATAGCGCCAGCTAAAGGAGAAGCGCACAGGCTAAAGTGTCTGGCGCTGCTTGCGTCCTTCAATCAAACTTCTGCTGCTGTTGGTATTTAGAGAATGTCTAATACGCAGCGTGATAGTAAGGGGTTTATATTGCCTTCCTTGGCAAAAAAGAGTGGCTTGCTGCCAGTGTTGGTGTTGCAGGGGCTTGCATATTACTCGATTGCGCCCGCGTGGCTTTTAATTTTGGTCTCTTTGCTGGTGCTGGTTGCTTACTTGCAACGCGGGGCCTTGCCAATGCCGCTCCGTACCTCAGCCGTGTTAGTCAGCCTTTGCCTGTTTTTGCTTTACTACAGGAGCAATTTTACCGTTGAAATGGCGGCCTCGTTTTTACTTATGAGCGGGGCATTTAAAGTAATTGAGATACGCAAAGGCCGTGATGTCTATCTGTTTGTGTTCACTATGTTGTATCTCGGCGCAGTCTCCTTTCTGTTCGTGCAGAGTCTGACGCATACCTTGCTACAACTTTTGTCAGCCTTGGTATGCTTTGGTTGTTTGCTTAGCCTCAATGGCGGGAGCGTTACGACGCTTGGTCTCCGGTG
>JBFJVR010000424.1:0-2943 GCA_041624095.1 Oleiphilaceae bacterium | reverse complement strand
TCTATCCGGTCGCGGATGACCACTCGGGGGCGCTGCGCTTTGTATCCCCTCGCTTCCGCGCCGTTTTTTACGTTGTAAAAAACCCAACTGAGCTAAGGGGGCACACTATGCGGCTTCGTTTTGAGTCACTGCCTGCTGTGACTTCCAGCCCCAGGGGCTGGGCGGGTGCTCTATCCGGTCGCACTTGGCGACGCTCAGAACCCGCTCTCACAAAGAAGAGCGGCGCATTATAATGCGCCGCTTTCAAAGTTTCTAGCCTGTTTGGGAAATCATTCGTCCAGAAAGCTACGAAGGTGATCCGAACGGCTGGGGTGACGCAATTTACGCAGCGCTTTGGCTTCGATTTGACGAATACGCTCACGCGTAACGTCAAACTGCTTACCCACTTCTTCGAGGGTATGGTCGGTATTCATTTCGATACCAAAACGCATTCTCAGCACTTTGGCTTCGCGCGCCGTCAAACCAGACAGTACGGTTTTAGTGGCTTCTTTAAGGCCTTCTCCGGTTGCGGTATCAATCGGAGACTCTGCCATGTTGTCTTCAATGAAGTCGCCCAGGTGCGAGTCTTCATCGTCGCCAATGGGTGTTTCCATCGAGATAGGCTCTTTGGCGATTTTTAACACCTTGCGCACTTTGTCTTCTGGCATATCCATACGCTCGCCCAACTCTTCTGGAGTAGGCTCACGACCCATTTCCTGAAGCATCTGACGAGAAATACGATTCAGTTTGTTGATCGTTTCGATCATGTGCACCGGAATACGAATGGTACGCGCCTGGTCGGCTATCGAGCGAGTGATCGCTTGGCGAATCCACCAGGTCGCATAGGTCGAGAATTTGTATCCGCGACGGTATTCAAATTTGTCTACTGCTTTCATCAGGCCGATATTACCTTCCTGAATCAAATCCAAAAACTGAAGGCCACGATTGGTGTATTTTTTCGCAATAGAGATAACCAGACGCAAGTTTGCCTCTACCATTTCTTTCTTGGCGCGACGTGCTTTGGCCTCACCGATAGAAATGCGTCGGTTAACATCTTTAATTTCGGATATTTTCAGGCCCGTTTCGCCCGCCATTGCGGCTATCTTGCGCTGGGAGCGGATAATTTCGTCTTTAAACTCTACTAGTTTTGCCGAGTAGGGGTGACCCTCCTCGATCAGGCCATCGAGCCATTCAAGGTTGCCTTCGTTACCGGGGAAGCGCTTGATAAACTCTTTGCGATCCATTCCGCAACGACGCGAACAAATCGCCATAATATTGCGTTCGTTCATGCGAATAATTTCGTTCGTTGTGCGCACTTCAATCACCAAACTATCAAACTGTTTGGCATTTAGCTTGAAGGGAGCAAAAATCTCGCCGAGTCGGTTTAACTCTTTGACTGCCTCTTTGGTTCCGCGACCGTACTTTTCTTCGGCTTTTAGTGCGACATCCAGCTGTACACGCAACTCTTCGAAGCGAATTCGGGCTTCTTCCGGGTCCGGGCCTTTTTCAACTTCATCTTCGTCGTCGTCATCGTCGCTGTCGGCAGTATTATTGGCACTGTCATCAACTGCGGGGGTTTCAGCAGCGGCCGATGGGATTGCTCCGTCATCATCGGGGTCGAGGTAGCCTGTCAGAATATCGCTTAAGCGACCTTCTTCTTCGACAATGGAGTCGTAAGTCGCAAGTACAGATGCAACCGCACCGGGAAAATGCGCCAAGGAGGCCATAACATCGCGCAGGCCTTCTTCAATACGTTTTGCAATACGAATTTCACCGTCTCGCGTAAGCAGCTCAACGGTACCCATTTCACGCATGTACATGCGTACCGGGTCGGTCGTACGGCCAGCTTCTGTCTCCACAGCTGCTAGTGCAGCAGCTGCTTCAGCCGCTGCCACTTCGTCGGTTGAATCTCCATCAGCCATCAACAAGGAATCGGAATCCGGGGCAGTTTCTACTACCTGGATGCCCATATCGTTGATCATGCGAATAATGTCTTCGACCTGATCCGGATCTGCTATATCTTCGGGAAGGTGGTCGTTTACTTCTGAGTAAGTCAGGTAACCTTGTTCTTTACCACGAGCTATGAGATCTTTTAAACGAGACTGTTGAGAATTGCCTGACATGTTCACCCTATTAGTTGGCGGTCGATCAAAAAATAGTCGGCCATTATACGGAAATAATACTTTG
Source organism: Oleiphilaceae bacterium (assembly GCA_041624095.1). Lineage (GTDB taxonomy): Bacteria > Pseudomonadota > Gammaproteobacteria > Pseudomonadales > Oleiphilaceae > PZPK01. The sequence goes on along the minus strand of JBFJVR010000424.1, from coordinate 777 downwards.
CAACCAAATCAATATGGGCGTATTTTTCAATAAATCAACCCGATTCGTCGATATTAGGTCACGTTTCCCTGTTACTGCTGTCCTTGTGCATCGAAATAGACTTCAAGGCCTGCTTTTCAGCTTCACTAAGCTGACTTGGTAACTTATTAACTTTAGCTGCTCTAAGCGCAAGCACGCGTTTTTTTTCACTCTGGAGTCGCCCCAAGACGTCATCCGCTACTTCGATAGCCTGCTCTCGCGGCGGGACCCATTCCAAGCGCTCAAACAGATTACGAAACTGCTCCCTTCTACCTGACTGGTCAACCGCTAATGCATAGAGCAGGTCTGCCGTTGTCTCAGCAGAAACCGATTGCACAAACTCGGCAAATTCCAAGGCCTTTGTACAGGTCTCGACGCCTTCTATCATTTCGAGGCATTTCGAAGCCTGCTTCGGATCATAATACAGGGCAAGGCAAATCGCGGTATCCGGGTCTCGCACCACTCGCTTGCTGATCAGGTCACGTTCAAGCCCTTGCACTGCCTGCTCGTTCGCACGATTATCATTACGCCGAAAGGTCAGGCTATTCAGTTGCCGCCTTAGCGCCGACTTCAAAACCTGCGACTGCACTTGTTCTATCTGTGCTTCGGCGCGTTGTTTCAGCATGCCGCGCTGTTCGGCGACATTCAGGTCCAGCCCGCGCGCATATATCTGAAAGAAGAATTCCGACAAAGGTTGAGCGGCTTCGACTCTCGCCTGAAACGCTTGCTGCCCTTCTTCTCGCACCAGGGTGTCCGGGT
>JBFJVR010000423.1:0-2947 GCA_041624095.1 Oleiphilaceae bacterium | reverse complement strand
CAGCTGAACCAGTAGTTGATGTTGACATCCATCGCATTCAGCATACGGTCCGACACGATGCCCGTCCCATAGCGTAGTTCGGTTTTGACCTGATCGGTTATATAAGTCCCAATGGTGCCATACAAGGCATAGGTTTGCGCCGTTACAGGGAAGCGTCTGGCCACGGTAGACTCTTGTCTGGCACCGTCATCTTCGTCGAAGGTCACTTCTACCAGCACCATTTTTACTGAACGAAACTCATTCAAGGCAGTACCCAGAGAAATATAGTTACGTTCGGATTTTTTGTTACTTGTCTGAATGATATCGGTTACCGACGCATTCTCAGCCTGAACCACTACGCTACTTAACATGATTACAGTTAGTAGCCACACCCTCGAGAGTAGTTTAAAACCCGACATCCTTTAACATACCTTAGCTAGTAGTGGTGATTTCCGAAGAAAGCGATGTTGCCATGCCTGCCGTAAACTTGCTCAGATCAATGTCACAAATCACTTAAATTAAGTCTCTATTGAGCGTAAATAATGCTACTTAACTGATTGACTCTGCTAAAAAAACCAGTGACCTGACATTGTCCTCAGAATCGTTAAGGTCGAGTTGTTGTTGTTCCGCAATGTCGCGTCGTATGTCCAACAGTGTTTCAAAGTCGTAATCAGTAGTGAGCGTAGAGAGCACGCTTACTTCGAAGGCGGGTTCCTCTTTGTAGGTCTCGTAAAGTTTTTCGAGCAACAGGGCATCTTCATCGAGCCCGTCAAAAAATACCGTTTGACCGCTTAAGTCATCATTGAGCTCTCGGATAATATCTGGTCCGGAAACCCCTTGGTCAAAGAGATGGTCTAGGTCAATGTCGCTTGCGCTGTTGTCCCAAGGAGACCAATCATCGTCAGGCATAATGATGACCGACTTGATTGCCCCGTCTCTTAATGACCAAGAGATTGCGACCGGAAAGGCGTCTTCATCAGGCGAACTGCATTCGAGGTCGATAAATACCGGTAGATCCATTTTTATTTCCTGTTAAAAAAACGGTACGAACCGTTACAAAGTGAATGCCTGGAAATAAACCAAAAAGGGCGATTCCGGACTACAATAGTATAAAAACATCTAAGAGTTGTTATGAACGAAACAAAACGTCAAGTCCAGCTGGCCAAATTCTACCGCAATTTACGCTTTCTGGTGGTAGATGACTTCGAAAATTTTCGCATGTCGCTGCGTCAAATGGTTCGTACTTTCGGAGTCGAAAAGATCGAAGTGGCAGGGACCGGTGAAGATGCGGTCGCGCGGTGTGAGCGAGAAGAGTTCGATATCGTATTGTGTGATTATAATCTTGGCTCGGGTAAGAGTGGCCAACAGGTCCTCGAAGAGCTGCGCTACAACAAGATTCTCAAGCAAACCTCACTATTCATTATGATTACTGCCGAGACGGCCAAGGACATGGTGATGGGTGCTTTGGAATATTTGCCCGACAGTTATATTACCAAGCCCATTACGAAAGCGGTTTTGCAAAAACGGTTGGATCATCTGGTAGAGCAGCGAGAGGTGCTTAGGCCAATTAATGTGGCGATTGACAAAGGTGATTACGATCACGCCATTGAGTTGCTAGATTCCGAAATCAAAAATGAAACCAAATACGTAACCTGGTGTTTACGCACCATGGCGAGCTTGTTCTATCGCCAAAAAGAGTTTGAAAAGGCCAAGGAAATCTATGAGCGTGTCTTGTCTAAACGCGATATTGGCTGGGCGCGACTGGGTATGGGGAAGGTAAAAGCAGAGTTAGGCGACTACGATGGTGCTATAGCTGATTTTCGTTCTTTATTGAAAGAAAACGCAAATTTGATCGAGGCCTACGATGCGCTAGCTGAGACCTTGCTCAAAAATAAACAGGCTAAGGAAGCGCAAAAGGTGCTTGAGGATGCAGTTGCGATTTCGCCCCATGCAATAGTCAGGCAGAAGCAGTTAGCCGAAGTATGCACAGTTAATAAGGATGTCGAAGGCGCGGCAAATGCCTATAGAAATACGGTGAAGCTGGGTTACAACTCGGTGCATGAGTCACCCGACAATTATTTGAGCTTGGGCCGTTGTCTCTCGGATCTGGCAGAGGGCGATACCTCCGAAACAGGTAAAAAGCGGGCAGCAGAGGCCGTTCATACCTTAGAGCGTGTGAGCAAGAAGTTTAAAGACGACGAACAGGTAAAAATGAACGCCGCGCTGATCGAATCTCGTGTGCATCAGGGCCAAGGAGATATAAAAAAGGCGAAGGCGGCGCTGAAGAAAGCAGAATCGATGATGGAGGTAAGCGAAACTGATCCCGACACAGTCTTAGAATTTGCCAAAACCCTATATTCGATGGGGGATGAAGCACAGGCAGAAAAACTGTTAAGTGACTTGGCAGACGAGTTTTCTCACGACGAAGGCGTTATCGCCAAAATAGAAGAGTTGCTCGACGAACCGGTTAGTCTGAAGAAAAAGGTTAAAGCGCGTAAGTTAAATAAAAAGGGTATTACTGCCTTTGAGGATGGTGATTTAGAAAGCGCCATTGAAACTTTTGAGAAAGCACTCGAGGTCACCCCCAAGCATCCTGCGCTTAACCTCAATATGGTTCAGGTCATGCTTAAGCAAATCAAACAGCAAGGCGGGAACCCTATGTTAAAGAAAAAATGTCAGGCCTGTTTGGCTAATGTGAAGCACATTCCGACCCAGCATCGCCAACACAAGCGCTTTACACATTTGATGAAGAAAGTAGAGGCGTTAAGCTGATGGAACTCTTGAGTGATGAAGAGCTGAAGCGAGCGCTGGCGCTTGCAGAGCAGATGCGAGTGGAAGGGCACGACGCCGACAGTCTTGGCAAAGCGCTATTAAGCTTGAATCAGCGCTGCCAAGTGCTGGAGCGTGTACTAAATGCCACCAAGCTGTACCTGCATTCTGGTATGGCGACGACAGAACACGCCAAACT
>JBFJVR010000422.1:0-2952 GCA_041624095.1 Oleiphilaceae bacterium | reverse complement strand
GCTCCGGTGAAGATGAGCTAAGGGTGGTTGGCGGCGAAAGCGAGCATTGCAGCATGGCTGAACTGGTTGAGGTGCTGCCGATGCTTTACCAAAGCTATGAATGTACTCGCTTCGAAGGGGAGGAACTCGCCAAGTTGTGCGCCCAAATGGGGCTTGGAGGGACGGCAGTGGATGGGGCTTACTTTTGCCTTGAGGTTAACGAAACCACTTCGCTTTGGTTTCTGTTGTTTCGTGATGATGCAGCAGGCCCTTTCAGTGCCGAGCAATATACCCACCTAGCAGATATTGCCGGTATTCTGGAACAGTTGGCCAGCTTGTCGATGATTACCTCGAAAAGCGAGGATATCTCAGAGACTTTACGCAAGAGTAAGAAGCGCGAGAGCGTCTGGCTCGAATCGCTGGCGTGGCTGAATGAGATGGGCGGTCGAGAGTTTGATAAAGAGCAACTGCTGGAGTTTTATCGCACCGCATTGTTTCAAATGAAAATCCTCGTTCACGCGCATGCTGCTGTCGCTTTTCGTCGTAACCTAGACGATGGCAGTCTCGAAACCATTGCTGATCAGGAAACGCCTGACTTTATTGCTCGCATGCAAGCATTGGTCGAAGAAAAGCTCGCCGCCGGTGAGTTTAAGCCGGAGACGCACCTCAAACTGCATACCAATACTTCAGAATTGCTGGCTGAGCTGGGGTTGATTGAACTCTTGGTTTACCCCCTGTTTATTCGCAAAGACATTCGCATGGTTATTTGTGTTGCGCGCCAAGCGAGAGTCTATGACACACACGAAGAGATGGTCGCGACTTTGTTTGCAGAAGGGATCGAGCACATTATTGAACGGGTACACTTTCTGCGTGCCATGCGCTATCACAATAGAATGCTGCAAAAAGAGAAGGCTGAGCAGGAAGTGCTAATTTCAAAGCTTCAGGAAGCTCAGGAGCAACTCTTGCAGCAGGAAAAAATGGCCTCCATCGGGCAGCTGGCTGCGGGTGTGGCGCACGAAATTAACAACCCTGTAGGCTATGTCAATTCAAATATAAACTCCCTAGACAATTATCTAGGCGACCTGTTCAGCATGCTCGAAGTGTATGGCAAGGCCGAAGCCGAACTGGGTGCAGACCACGAAATCGTTAAAGAGATCGAGCAGCTGAAAAAAGATATCGACTTTGACTTTATGCAGGACGATGTTAAAGACCTCATCAGTGAGTCGAAAGAAGGTGTTGTCAGGGTGAAACAGATCGTCAAAGACCTGAAAGATTTTTCTCATGTAGACGAAGCCGAATGGCAATGGGCCGACTTGGTTCGGGGAATCGATAGCACCTTGAATATCGTGCATAACGAGATCAAGTATGTGGCTGAAATAGTTAAAGATTATGACGACTTGCCTAAAGTGGAATGTGTTCCCTCGCAAATTAATCAGGTAGTGATGAACCTGCTGGTCAACGCGAGCCACGCGATTGAAGAGCGCGGTACTATTACCATCAAAGCGAAGAAAAAAGACGAGAATTTTGTCTATATCGAGATCGTTGATACCGGCAAAGGCATAGCGCAAGAAAACCTGAGCAAGATCTTTAACCCTTTTTTCACCACCAAACCGGTAGGCAAGGGCACGGGCCTAGGTTTGTCCTTATCTTACTCTATTGCCGAAAACCACGGCGGGGAATTAAGTGTCGAGACCGAGGTGGGAGTAGGGACGGCGTTCCGCATTACCCTGCCTATACGTCAGGAAGAGCCGAAAGCAGATCAGGAAGCCAGTGTTATCGGAGGGTGATTGGATAGGGTACGGGGGGCTGGAGGATCAACGCGTCAGCTTCATCTTGCCTTATTATTCTTTTTTTCTTGCAGCAGGGAGCTTGATGCCGTAGTTTTCGATCGTTTCACTGCGCTCACCTGCCATCACCTTAAGTAGCTCTGTTCGAGCGCTGCCTTTATCCAAACCCTTGGTGCTTAATAAATCTAACAGTTTGCCGAAAACTTCGCGGCGTTTTATGGCCGCCGGGCTGCGCCGGTCACGAAAACAGTCCATCAAGGTTGAGCCGCAAACGCAATTACGAAACAGTTCTACGATCGGGCTGTCATCGTCATCATAGGAGGCTTTAAGCCCGCTTTTGCCGTTTACATCTTCGGTCTGCTGAACATAATCTTCTGCTGACTCGTACACACGCCCGCAGGTCGCGCATTGCTTTGGGAAAGAAGCATCAGTCAGTGCCTGAAGGCCATCAAACAGGGCCTTGTCGTGTTTAATCGAGTCAGTCATACCGGTCGTTCTGTCGCTTTTACAATGGTTGCCAAGGAGGTGCACTTAGCTTTCATCTTCAAACTCGTCCGAAAGATCAATGCTACCATCGGAGCTCCAATTTACCTGAGTAATGCCAGGGCTGTCCTTTTCGAGTCGCTTGAGTTCATTCAGTTGGGCTTTTAGCTCGCGGGATTGGTTGCGAACCGTCTCGGCCAGCTCGATATTTTCTTGCTTCAAACGATTAAACTCTAGCGCCTGTTTTACGGTTACCAGCAGCTCGGCGTCGTTCCAGGGTTTAAGGATAAAACGATACACCTCGGCGGCATTAATCGCATCCATGAGTCCCTGCAGGTCGGCCTGGCCGCTGAGAATAAGTCTGACTGCCTGAGGGTGTTGATGTTTGAAGTCACTCAGAAACTCGACGCCGGTCATTTGCGGCATGCGGTAGTCAGAAATCACCAGATCGACCGGAGTGTAACTTAGCTCTTCTAGTGCTGTTTCGGGGTTGTCGTAGGTCAGTACCGTCCAATCTTCACGGTGCATCGCGCGTTTCAGCGACTTGAGAATATTGGGCTCATCGTCAACCAGTAGTATTGTCGTCATAACTTAGCCTTCGATATGTTCGAGGATTTCGGAGTCACGTTTTATAAATATCTTGAACTTGGCACCTTCGAGTTTTTCGAGGCTAAGTATCTTATCGATTATGGCATTATTTAAT
>JBFJVR010000421.1:0-2954 GCA_041624095.1 Oleiphilaceae bacterium | reverse complement strand
CTATCCAAAAGGATTTCACAGGCCCGTATCTGGCTGCGATCCAACTTAACCCTACCATCCCTATGATCTTGAAGGGCTTTCAATGTTTTGGCAACGTCGATGCTTGTTCTATGGAGGTTAGCTTGTCTCATGGTGAGGCGGTCTCGTTTTCTTGGATTAGAGAAGCTATAAGCTGGTCGTTTGGGGATTTCAGGCCGAACTGGTTTAGTTTCCTTCTTGCCGTTTCCCATATGCGTATTGCCTCCTTGTTTGTGGAGCGATGTCGGAGGTCTTTGGTCATCAGGAATAGTGCGGCTCGGACTTTTGTAATATCCCCTTCTGTAGCCTCCTGGATAGCCTCAAGGGCTATTTCCGGCAGCTCGAACCATTCCCCTTGGACTCGGCAGGTTTGGTATTGCCGATGCAGCTCCGCTTCCAACTCCTTTTCATCTGTCTCTATAGTGTGGAGTAGTTTCAAGGGATAAGGGCTGCCGGTTTGCAGCTCCCTTCTACGCTGTTCCGGGTTTTTGGCCCATCCGATTTTGACCCTTGGCGTTCCCTCCGCTTGGATTATGTAGATCACTCTCGATCCCTGTAATCGTCCAGCGTTGTAATGTTGTCTGTTTCCGGGTGGAATATCACGTCATATTCCTGGTGATCTTGTACGGCTTCTGATAGCGCCTCGCTGGCTTTTTGAAGTAGATCGGCCACGCTATTTAGTAGCGGGACGCATTGCCTCAAGATATCCTGAGCTTCTTGTGCTGTATATTTTCCCATGTATAAATTATCAGTAGTTTCTACGTAGTTTCCACTATATCTCTACAGTTTACTGGTGTATATTGTTTACCTGTAATCCACATAACCGAGGGCTAATCATGACTAATCAATATCAGCCGCGCTGCCCAAACTGCGGCAAGTATCAGCAAACCGATGCGCACGGCTATTATGCAAAACTCATAGATGACGCTGGCGTCGAAATTGACCGTGTCGAAATCTTTTGCAGTTCAGATTGTCACTCAAGATATGTCGCGAAAAGACCTGTAATCCACATAACCGAGGGCTAGACAAATGACCACACGTATCAATAACCCAGGCATTGAATACCTGCGCGAAGAACTGGGCATCAACGAATCAAGCGAACTTGCCGCACAAAATTACATTCGCAATAGCGAGCGCGAGCACAATTTCCTTGTCTGGTACCGCGTAGCCCTGCGCAATGAACGCGACGAACTCGAAAACTACCAACAAGCCAATTGGGGCGAGGACTCCGCATTCTACGCGAACCAGCGCTAGTCTATCCCGGCCAGCCCATTTCGGTGGGCTGTGCGGGATGTACTAACTACCATAGGAGCGAGAACTATGCTGCACGTTTTTGAAGTAGAAACAAAGCGCCCCTGCTCTTTTGTCCTGTTGACCGACATTGACCGCAATATCGGTCATACGGATGTAATTAGGTGGAGCGATACCGAGCCACGCCAAGTTGAATTGGAGCGGTTTCTCAGGACTAAAGCCGCCGCGCTTTGCATTGATAGTTATAACGTCGAGGTTGACGGTGTTTTTACCGCAACCACTGAATTCTAACACCATAGGAGCGGAAACAATGACCGATACAACCTATAACGAATACGACTTACGAGGTGGAAGGCCTTTCGTTGTTTCTTGTCTGATCGAAGGGGGCGACCGCGTATTAAGTACACGAAAAACATTTACACAAACAGAGGCCACGCATTACGCACACACCATAGCAAAATCACGAAAGCCCAAAATACACAGGGTTTGCATTTTCTGTAATAGGGGCTGGCGCATGGACGGAGAAACCTACGACTGGCCGCGTTGCGAGATATGCGGAGCCTGTTAAATACACGACACCAATAGGAGCGGAAACAATGAATATGCAACGTGAATTTATAAAACAAAGTATTGCCTATTACCTAAAAAACCCCGGCCCAGAAGGCATGACGGAAGCGGAAGCGCGACGCCATGCCAATGCGGACTTGCAATTCTGGCGCGATATATTTAAGCAACAGGAGCGGAAACAATGAAACTAGACTTTTATAAAACAGGACCGCAAGAAATACTACCCTTCGCGCAATTTAGGTTTAATGCCGAAGTGATTACATTAAACGAGCACCAATTCAGGCAGGCAATTGCTGACGGTAAACTATGTGGCTGCGGCGAATGCCTAGCATGCCGCGCCGTCGAATACGCAACAGAATCGGGCTGGTTTAAATGAGCGCCTTAACTGAAGCAAGGGCCGCTGTCGGCGGCCTTTCGCGGCCTTCGAAGATGCCGTGCTGGTCTTATAACATCCCTGCAGTAGTATGCAAGGTGGGTGCGGCACTGCGGAAAATATTGGGCAGCACTTGCGCCGATTGTTATGCGCTAAAAGGGCGCTATATGTTCCCCAATGTACAGGCTGCGCTGCATCGCCGATTAGAATCGATAAGTCGTGACGATTGGCCGGACAATATGGCAATCGCGATAAACAACGCGCCTTTTTTTCGCTGGCACGATTCGGGCGATATCCAGGACACGAACCACCTTACCAAAATTATAAAGGTGGCGGAGTTAACACCTAATACACGACACTGGCTACCAACACGCGAGAAGGCGCTTATAAAGGCCTATCTAAAATCTGGCGCCTTCCCGGAAAACCTAACCGTGCGCGTGTCTGCAACTATGATCGACGGTAAACCGCCGGAAGTAGTATGCGATTGGAATCGCACACTGCCGACCAGCACGGTGCACACTGCCGATGCTATCGGCTATGAATGCCCAGCGCCTAAGCAAGGTAATAAATGCGGCGATTGCCGCGCATGCTGGGATCGCGATGTTAAAAACGTGTCTTATGCTAGGCACTAAATGTCAAACACAACCCGTGACATCAGTACTAGGTGACTCAATGAACCACGACCGAATAGATGACTTTATCTCAATCGGGTGCCTGATCGCCCTGTTGATTCTGGCTATTTAAT
>JBFJVR010000420.1:0-2962 GCA_041624095.1 Oleiphilaceae bacterium | reverse complement strand
GCTTGTTTGATCTGTTCTTCGTGCTCATATTCGCTACCCCTGCTGCGCACCTGATCGTCAAGCGCGAGCAACCTCGCAGCAAACGCTGAACCAAACAGGCTAAAGTCATCTTGCCCGATCACGCTATCTTTGCTTAGGCCAAAGGTCTGTTCAAAGCGCTTGTTTACCAATACATAATTGCCCGCCTTGTCTTTAATCGACAAAGCGCCAGGTAGCGCATCGACCACCTTAGCAAGTAAGGTGTTGCGCTGCGTCAGGCCCTGAGTTCTCGCACTGATCTCTTCTTCCAACTTGCCCTGCATCGCCACTAGCGAGCGATTCGCCCTACTACCTATTAGCAGGACAAACACCGTCATACTGGCTGAGATCAGCACCATAACCACGATAATGAAACTAACCAGTTGGACAGCAACGTCGTAGGGGTGCATTGCTTCTTCGCGACTGATTTCAGAGGCGAAGCCGATGCGCATTTTGTCATCCCAGGCCCATGCTCCCAGCACTTCTCGACCGAGAAAGTCCCGGTATCCCTTCAGGTTGATACCACTTTCACCACGGGACAAACGCTCCGCCATGTAGGTAAGCGGTCTGTCTTGCGCATTTTGCTCTTGGCGATAGTTTCTCAATGCAATGCCGTTTTCACCAGGGTCCCTTACCGAGATGGATAAAATACTATGTTCATCTGGCATGAGCAGCTTGGCACGCTCCAGGGATAATTCCAGCCCTGAAGAACTAATCAACCGCGACTGTTGGTCGATCGCAAAACTGACCCCACTCTGCCCAACACGCGAGGCGTTAATGACCTCGCTGAACTGAGCTGCCGGGCGATAACGAGCCGACAAAGCAGCAATCACCTCGCCATTGGCATTGAATACAGGGTTAAGCACAAACATGGTGGCCGGCACGTTAAAACCCCGGATATTAGCGGCGCCTTCGAGCGGAACATCGGAGGGTATCGGCGGCACAAAAACAGACTCGCCAAGAAACACCCTGTTAAGTAGTTCAGGGTGATGGCGAGCAATAATATTTTGCCTGCCTACATTACTATCACGCATCGACGCGATGGAGAGACCATCGGGCAAAATAAGAAAGAACCCTTCTACCTCCTCTGAGCTATAAACCTCGTTAAAAAGGCTCCTTAACCCTTGCATGGTCGATGAATCGATAAGGTTTCGTCCCTCTGAGTGCAGAGCAATATGACGCTCGACCAGCTCCACCACCCGAGGGTTTAAGCTATAGGCCTTTAAACGCGACACCTGATTCTCATACCAGATATTGGCATTTTTTCGCGCTGCATTAAGTGAAGATTCCAGCGAAGCTTTGATGCTGGCCTGAATATTCGACTCGATTCGTTCAAACGCCCACCATGAAAGCTGCATGCCTAGCGCGCTGGTGAGCACAACCATAATGACAACGACACGCTTGAATGCAGGCACCGAAAATTCGAATGCAGCAGGGTCTCGGCTGGAACGTTTCATCACTACGAGGATTAAAAACGCGACCATCACTAGCAATAAAAACAAACATATCAACGAGATTAACTCGCCGGATGAAAGCCCCGCAAAGGAAGAAAGTGGCAAGGTTTGGGAGACAAAATCTACACCGTCAAGAGATGCACTTTCCGCATCGGCATTAGCCGAAATCAGCAAAGACGCCGAAAACAGGCTTCCCAAAAGCATTGTTAAAGTAGCTAAAGCAAAACGTCGCAATTCATCATCCTGGTATTAAATACATATGGTCAAGTTAGCGGCCAGATACGACCCGCTGGTAATAGGCTAAGCCCTTGCCACGGTGCTTAGCCTTCGATGAACCCTAACCCGTTTTTCCGGTCCGAGGCAGAAGAACAATGCCTGACGAGCCCTCTCTTCTCACCCTCGTGAACCCGTCTAAGCTAGGCAGAGCGTGGGTTTCGTTTAGGCTCCAATAAAGATAGACGACAAAGTGATGGCCGAAAACCGGCTTTACTCTGCGAGCAACAAATTAGTGAGCACCTCGCGCAGTGCCTCCCCCTCGATAGGCTTGGCCAGATAGCTATCCATTCCTGCAGCAATGCACTTTTCTCGATCGCCCTCCATTGCATTTGCCGTCATAGCGATGATTTTGACCCCTCGATATGCATCCCCAGCCGCTCCATTACGAATTTGCTTCGTTGCTTCATATCCATCCATCACCGGCATCTGACAGTCCATGAGCAGCAAGGTATAAGGTTGATCGCTATCGTTCTTCGTCAACAGGTCTATCGCCTCTTGACCGTCTGCTGCATAGTCAGCCTGCAGTCCCAAAACAAGTAACATGCCCTGGGCCACCAAACGATTAACTTGATTATCATCCACAACCAGAATACGAAAATCAGCAGGCCAGACGGGCGCTGGGGTTTCTTCATCAACACTGCTAGCGACGCCTAGCTGATCAGCCGAGTCAAGAGACTCTGCGTCGGCGCTTTCATGGGTCAAACAGCTAATTAAATCGTAGATACTCGGCGGTCTAGTGAAGCCGGGCAGTTCAGTTGCAGCGCCCGGTACAGGGTTTTCGGAACCCGTGACAGACTTGGAAACAACCAGTTTCACCCCCTTTGCACCTCGCTGTAGCTGCTCGTACAGCTCTTCGCTCAGCAACTCAGCATCTACGATGGCAGTATCGGGCGATATTTCCGACGCCTTCGATGGAATCGGGCCTAATAGTTCCCGTGCACTTTGCAGGTCGCCCGCCTCGGCAACGGACGCTCCCCATATCCGCAATTGCTTAGCAAGCGCAGCGCGGCTCTGGGAATGAGCGAGAATCAGTAAAATATGCCGGCCGTCAAGCTCTACCCTTGCCTGCGTTGGCGGCTCAACACGACCCACCCAGAAGGTGCACTTGAACTCGCTACCCACACCCGGCTCGCTGGTCGCCGTCACTTCGCCGCCCATTAATTCCACCAAGCACTTAACGATCGACAAACCCAAGCCGGTGCCGCCGTACTTGC
>JBFJVR010000419.1:0-2981 GCA_041624095.1 Oleiphilaceae bacterium | reverse complement strand
TGTCTGGTCGCCCATCAATCGCAGCATTCACTGAGACCACCAATTCCGGGGCTGAGGTTCCAAAGCCTACGATGACGAGACCACTTAGCAACGGCGATACCCCGAGGCGCTTTGCCGCAGCCAGCGAGCCGCGAATCAAAGCCTCACCACCAACGGTAAGCAGAGCTATTCCAAGAAAGAGAAGCAAAAAGTCCGAAATCATTTATGTACTCTGGAAAACCTTAAGGCCTAAAGCACCGCTAACAGCGCGAGCCGGAGGCGAGTCCGATTGAAGGTTTGGTTAGTTTTCATTTTTAGTAGATAGTAAAAACTTCCGTAAATCTATTTCTTGTTTCATTAAGTGCAGGATATAGACTGAATCTCTATCAACCTTGTAGAAAACACGACAAGGATTTACTGTCATTTCTCGGTAAGTTAGATTAGATAATTCTTCATTGTCTCTCTAACTTGTCCCATATCCATTTGTTAGGGATTAAGCCGATCTCTCAACATATTTTTCCATTTCAATAACTAGCTTGTTTGCTTTTTCTCCCAGTGCAGAAATTTTTTCGATCTTATCTTTTGATGCTGAAAGCTCGCCTTCCGTGATAGCCCGTAAATTTGAACTCTTTAGAACATCATCTAGGGCCTTCGTTCGTGAACTGCATTGATATTTAACTATGACTCGTAGGGATAGTTCATACGATCAAGTTTACGCAGCAAACCCGGCCATGCTAAAGCCCCACCCGCCGCTTTAGTCACCATTTGCGCCGCTTGCTGAATGCCATCTACTATTTGTTGCGGGACGGGGATTAATTCCTTGCCGCCGGATTGCGCCATAATTTGAATTTCGCAGGCTCGTTGCAGCACGTACATAAACAAAAAGGCATCTGCCACATTGTCGGCACAGGTTAGCAGCCCATGGTTGCGTAAAATCATAAAATTACACTTACCTAAATCGGCGACCAAACGTGCTTTTTCGGCCGGGTTAAGCGCAATGCCTTCATAATTGTGATAACTCAAACCTGAAAGCGGAAATAAAGATTGCTGAGATAGGGGCAGCAAGCCTTCTTGCTGCGCACTCACTGCCACACCGGCATTGGTGTGCAAGTGAACAACACAATGTGCGTCGTCTCGTGCTTCGTGAACAGCGCTATGAATGGTGAAGCCGGCTGGATTTACGTCGTAATCCGAATCCATTACTTTTTGCCCTTTCAGGTTCACTTTAACCAGACTTGAAGCGGTAATTTCGTCAAACATCATGCCGTAAGGGTTAATGAGAAAATGCCCTTCTTCACCGGGAACGCGAGCCGATATATGCGTAAATATAAGATCATCCCAGCCGTAATGGGCGACAAGATTGTAACTGGCGGCAAGATCAACCCGCATTTGCCATTCATCTGGTGATACCTGAGTTTGGACAGTCATGTTCCGTTCCTTATTGTTTTTGTTGCTTCGCGCTTCTCGCTGTTGAGCACCAGCGATAAAGCAAAAAGAATCGTTTATTTATTGCTACTTAATCGTCCACCTTATCGAATTGATTCGTATTTTGCATTGCTTTTTATGCGCTAAACAGTTGAAACTTATCGAAGCCAAAAGTGTCTAGGATCTTCCACGAAAAGGTGTACTATCCGTTTTGGCTAGGTAAACATGCAAACAGCGCCTAAAATCAGGACTCACAACAAATGCAACACTGGATCTAACACTCGAACACAAGGAACACATCCCGTATGAGCTATGCACTCCCCTTAACCGTTGCCTTTATGGCACTGGTTGCAGTCATATTATCGCCAAAGGCCAAAGGAGAGAATGGCTTTTTTGGTGGGCTGTCTCCCGCAGGAGAACACCCCAGCCTGCTCACATTAATAATGAGTCAGGTAACAACCTGGATCTTTGCCCGCTCTTTGCTAAACGCGGCGATCTTGGGTTTTTACTACGGTATTTGGGGCACAATTGCTTATGCGGCCTACTATCTGTCGTTTTTGACCGGAGGCTTAATTATTGACTCTCTGCGTTTTAGGCATGGCTACGATAGCATTCAGGACTTTCTGCGCGATCGCTTTGGGTCCGTTGGGTCAAGCTGCTTCAATGTGGTGATTGGGCTGCGCCTTGTCAGCGAGGTATTTGCGAACATACTGGTGATCGGCATTTTATTTGGTGCTGAAGGTAGCTCTGCATATACGCTGGCGATTTTGGCCTTCGCCGCAGTCACGCTGCTGTATTCTATGCTTGGCGGCTTACACGCTTCACTTCGTACCGATTTTTTCCAGATGAGTGTCTTCATTGCGGTACTAGTGGTCCTGGTAGCGATGACGCTCTCTGCTGGCCATTTTAGTTTGGATAATTTTTCGGCTGTACCCTTCGATATCTCTGAACCCGGTCCGATTTTATTACTGGTAGCTTTGCTGCAAATTTGGAGCTACCCCATGCACGATCCGGTCATGATGGATCGTGGCTTCCTTGCCGACCGGGAAACAACACGCCGCAGTTTTCTGCACGCTGGCTGGATCAGCAGTCTTTGCATTCTCCTCTTTGGCTCGCTGGGCGTTATTGCTGGGGCGAGTGCCGATGCTGGGGAGTCAATGAACATCGTCCTAAACCGTATTCTGGGTGAGCTACCTATGTTCCTGTTTAACGCCAGCCTTGTTATATCGGCGATGTCTACACTCGACAGTACTTTATCTAGCTCCGCCAAACTGGTGGCCGTCGATATGAAAGTTCTTAAGCCAAGCATCGCCAATGGCCGCGCTGTCATGCTGCTATTTATGCTGATGGGGCTGGGCATGGTGTTCTGGGGAAATAAAGATCTGTTTAGTGCCGTTGCCGTCAGCGGGACAGCCTCGATGTACCTTGCCCCGGTAGTGTTTTTCTCGCTATGGGGCGGGCAACGGGATATTCCGGTGTGGAGTTACCTTGGCGCATTCGGCTTGGCCTTGGGCGGGGCGATACTCTATTTCACTGAATCCTCTGGGCACAGTTCGGTACTGGGGGAGTCGCATAAG
>JBFJVR010000418.1:0-2982 GCA_041624095.1 Oleiphilaceae bacterium | reverse complement strand
TGTTTTTTTGGGTGCAGGGTTTAAGTGGCTGAAATAAAAGCATATAGATGCCAATATTGCTTAAGGCGATTAGTGCATCCAGACCATAGACGCCGGTAAACTCTATGCCTTGAATGGCGCTTAAAAACTGACTTTGGCTATCGCCAAGCCGCGCCGAAAACAGCGCTGGGAACAGCGCGTTAAGGGTGACCAGCACAACAGGGAAAAGGACTAATTCATGACAGCGCGTATGCGATCTTAGCCATTGAAACAGCAAAGCAATAAAGGCGAAAAGCTGTGCGCTATAGAGCCAGAATACCAGCCCCCAAAGATTACTCTTAAGCAGCGAGTACGCCTTTGAGAGCATCAAGAAATCACTTATCCAGTAACCTGCGCTGATGAAAAATGACAAGCCGCAAATTAGGCCGAGGATGTACGTCCTGACTAAGCTTGCTTGCTGGATACTCAGTAGTAAGGGTACCAAAGCCAGCCAAGCAATGAGGAACAGATCGGCAAACAAAAAGGGCAGTGAAAGCAGGAGCCCTGAAAGCACGGCCAGCATGCCTTGCTGAGCATTTTGGTGTCTCCGGCTGCTGGGGACTTCAAGTTGAAACACTGGCAAGGCGATCATGGTTGAGGCTTATTGTGTTTAAGTTGCTGTTGTTCGAATTGAGCTTGCAAGCGTTTCAGCGCCTGACGCCTCTGCGTTGAAGTCAACCCTGGGTTTTCGTTGACCTCGCGTCGTGCCAGCAGATACAGGGTAAGCGCATCGCGGCGGCCAAACAGCCGATACGCTGTATCCCGCCCCAAATAGCGTTGTTTGAGTTCAGTAATGCGCTGCTCCTTTGCAAGTAAGGCTGCGGCGTCTGCTGTATTCGGCAATGTCAGCTGAGCGGCTTGCTCGGCGCGTTTGAAGTGGTAATAGCTAAGGAGAAGTTCCGCCAGTTGTTGCCCGGCTTTACCCGGTAGCTCCTGTGCAGCTAAAAATACATAGCGTTGCAGCTCATCGTCATTTAAGGCCAGCGTCATGGCCAGGGTTATCTGCTGCAAGGTGTCGGCGGTATTGGCGTTGACTAGCAGTTCGCCTGATGCGTCGAGCTGCAACTTGGCAAGCAGCTTCGCAACCGGCTCAAAATCAAATGGCCAAGCCTGAGGAGAAATAGGGACAGGGTAAACAAGGTTTAGCTGCTCCGGCTGGTGCCATTCATCACTGCCGGATATGCCGGCCGAGGGTCTTGGCTGTGTACAGAGTATCCAAACCGTCACCACCAGTAATACCAGGGCGCTTATGGATAACTGATTTGCTGATAAAGGCATAACGGTACTAATTACTTGCTGGCGGTTTTAAAGTGCAAAGCTGCATGGCAGGTATCCCGCGAGCCCTACGGGGAATCTAGTTGAAGATGCTGAATTTTCGCCACTTCTGTTGAGCTGAAATGTTGTCTCAGTAGCTGCGAGAGCTGGCGACGTTTCTCGGCATCCGTGATCCCAGACGCGATAATGGTTTGCTTCTGTGCGGCGAATGCCTGGTAACGATTGCTCCAGTCAGGGATATCGATTGTCTGTTGCAGATGTGTTTCGCTTACTTGGTCCCGCATCAGCTGCTTGTCTTCTTCGCTGGCTTCTGCATCGTTGTCTATCAGCATCATATCGAACATATATCGGGCATTGGCATCGGATACACGAAACAGCTGCTCGGCAACATCCTGACCTAGATAGAGTGATCGTAAAGACGCGAGTTCCTCGTAGCGGGCCTCAAAATTCTCGCTATCCATGGAACTTTCATAGATGTCGTTGAACTCTTTGCTCGCGCCCAGATACTGATAATAGTCGGCAACAATCTGTGCGGCTTGTTCGCCGGTTTTACCCGGCAAGCCGGTACGGATAATGTCCTGTAATGCGATTAGCTGCTCGCTGCTTAGTTCTTGCCCGTGAAAGTCGAGCGACTCATCGAGCGCGGCCAAGGCTTCGTTATCGAGAATAATATCTTGGTTGTCATCTAAACGAATTGACTGCAGCGCGGCGTAAACAGATTCTTCAGTGAATGGCGCATCGTTCATGCTGGCTTGCTCGTCGATTTGCCCTGTTACACCGGTGTCGGCAATCTCTAAACCGGTATTTTCGCGGGTACTGCTTGGTGAAAAATTTTCCCATTGCCAAGAGCTGGCGATGGTTTGGCCGGGCTCTGCTGTATTGACTGTTGGCTCTGCCGGTGTTTCGTTGTTCGGCTTGTCTTGGTTCTCGGGCGCTTGCTCCGGTAGCAGCACGGTCAATATGACGGCAGTGGCGATAGCTATGCCAATGACTATGCGACGAGTTAAGAGATGAGGGGCTATACGGTTTAACATGTTTTATTCGCTACCTGATGTGTTGAGGGACTTATGTTGATTTGAGACCATGTCAAAAACGTCTTGCGCTACGAGCGTTTCTAGAAAGGGAGGTTTCAAAAAAGCGGCCGAGGGGGGTACACCATTAATTGCACTGAAGGACCTGGAGAAATGTGCAGAGCTTGCAAACCCGGCTGCGACGGCCGCTTCGGTAACTGTTTTACCCGTCGCGAGATGGATGATGCTGATGAAAACGCGATAACGCAAACGGTACTTGGTGATCGGTATGCCCATTTGCTCTTTGAATAGTTTTTCTAGTCGTGATTCCGATAAATGCACCTCTGCAGCGAACTCGCTAAGCGTATCGTTCTCACTAAGCGCTTCGTTCTCCCGAACGCTTTCTCTAATACGCTGCACTGTTTTGATAATTCGTGGGTCAAATTCGGTAAGCGTGACGCCCTGCAACTCGGGCGGAATGATCATGGGTCTTAGTTCTTCGTAAACAGTTTCAGGCGGAATCGGGTTATCCCGCAGATAGGTCAGTTTTTCGACCAGCGCGTCTTCGTGTGGATGCTGGTAATAGAGGCCGTCGGCGGCTCGTTTCATTCTATGTTCGAGAGCGGGGTAGTCCTGGGTAAGCGGGGCTAAATAATAAATTGCCATGGTGGCCTTACTG
>JBFJVR010000417.1:0-2985 GCA_041624095.1 Oleiphilaceae bacterium | reverse complement strand
CCGAATGCATCCAAGCCTCTTATGACGACTTGAAAGCCGCTACGACTGGCTAAGTCCCTCTCTACACCGCTTCAATGAACGGCGGGTTTTGCATAACAAAACCCGCCAATCCCCTGCCTGTTTAGCCCCACGAACAAACTGCCCACAAAACGGCGTAAATTGCTATGGATCAGCACCAATCACCGCCCATATCGGCTATACCCTTTTGAACCCTGTTTCAAGGTAGAATAACGTAACAAATACGGTTATTCTCCTGCACAATAAATCAACACAGACATTTTTCCAGTATTAGGTATCTGTGCTTACTGACACTTGAGACACGCTTTGCAACTTGAACTGGATACCTACACGCTGTACTTCGCTTGCATGATTTTCGAATTCTGCTGCATCGTTGTTATGGCAATGGCTCTGTATCTTCACAATGATGAACCCGCAACCAAGTACTGGTTTTCGTCGTTTCTCTTATATTTTATCGCTATATTCATGCTCATTAGCTCGGATAACCTTGCCTTCGTCATATTGCGAAATGTTGCTGTGCTTGGCGCCGCGGCGCTAGCCTACAAGGGCGCAACAACCTTTCTAGGCAAACCCTCATTCAATACCAGCTCGCTAATATTGGTAACGCTCGCCATCGCCGCGACATTTTACTGGACGCTGATATCACCCGACCCGAAGCTACGTAACCTCGCCACATCAAGCGCCTTAGTCCCTTTTTACCTGCTAACCGCCTACCACTACTTTATGGAGAAGGGCTCGCTCGGAGAGCGCTATATCTACCGAGCACTGGCAAGCAGCTTTGCACTAGCCGGTTTAGGCTTGGCAAGTCGAACCATACCCATGCTGGGTGTAAGCTCAAGCGCTGCAGAGGTCATGAATCCCGGATACGCCCAGCCCGTGGCATTGCTGTGCATCTCCATTTTGATATTCGTTAATGGGTTCCTCTGTATGCTGCTAATCAGCGGCCGGCTTAAAAGAAAGTTAGCTCGTCGTGCGCATTACGACACGCTCACTCGCCTACGAAATCGTTTCGGTTTTTTTGACCGAGCCAAGGACTTACGGGGTGAATGCGGCGTACTGGTCATCGACTTAGACGAATTTAAAGCCCTAAATGACACTTACGGGCACTCCGCAGGAGATCACGTCTTACGTGTGTTTTCAGCAACCTTAAAACAACACCTGAGGACAACGGACATATGCGCCAGAGCCGGGGGGGAGGAATTCTGGGTAGCACTTCCCGGCAGCACACTCCAAGAATGTATCGTGGTCGCTTCGCGCATAAAATCGAGCGTCGCTGATACGATCATTCAATTTGGCGGCATGGGGCTTCGCCTGACCGTCAGTATCGGTGTAACCAACGCCTACCTAGAAACTACCGCCGATATAGAACTGGTTATTCAAGAAGCCGACCGCGCACTGTTAACAGCCAAACAAAGCGGCAAAAACCAGGTCGTCTCACCACTCTCAATGAAGCCCAAGCCAGAATCCGATATTGAGCGAGCTTACCATGATTGATCGCATCAACATGCCAACGCTGTTTCTGGCTACAACCGTGGTTCAAATCGTCGCGGCTTTACTGATTCTATGCGTGTTGAAAATGTACGGTCGTGAGCCAGCCGTGCGCTGGTGGGCGGCATCCTACCTCCTCTATGCCGCCAGCGCTTTAAACTACGCCATCTCACAAGGGCAACCAAATTACGTTGGTATTGCTTTCGGCAATGGGCTCGCTATGTTGGCCGCGGCCTGTCTCTACTCTGGGGTTGCTGTTTTTTTAGGCTCACGTAAGCTAAGTCTTACCGCTATCAGTAGCATTATTCTCGCTGCACTTATCGTTATTAGCTACTTCGCAACCGCCATCGATTCGCTCGGCTTAAGAAACCTTATCTATAGCCTCGTCACCGGCTTTTTTTACGTACTAACAATTCAGAGCTTATTGTTTTCCCAGAAACAGCGGCCTGAATTTTTGCACTATGCCATCTCCACGAGTTTGGCGCTTTTTATTGTTACCTTAAGCGCTAGAGCGCTGGAGTTACTTTTTTTTGAACACCACGGAGCATTGTTTAACAACAGTCTAATTCAAGTAATATGGATGGTGGGCGTTCAAATCACCACCTTTGTTACCGCCTTTGGTTTTGTTTTACTCATTAGCACCAGAATGGCGGCCAGCCTCCGATATATGGGTAGCCACGATCTTTTAACGGGCGCACTTAAAAGGCGTAAATTCTCCGAGCTGGCTCGTGAACTGTTGACCACTGAAAAAGAACTCATCTATAGCCTTTTCGTTATCGATCTCGACAATTTCAAAATGATTAACGATCAGTATGGTCACGATGCCGGTGACAGGGCGCTATCAACAATTGCGAACAAAGTTAGATACCTGAGTCCGGAGGCAGCTTTATTTGGTCGCGCCGGCGGCGATGAATTTTGGCTGCTATTTTCTACCGAGCATCAGTCAGCTGAAAGTTTTGGCAATGTATTGGCTCAGGCGATTTCTAATCTCAGCATACAGGTAGATGCAGAGCAGTTTAAAATTTCCATTAGCATAGGCGCCTGCGAGTTTCGCGCCTGCGAATTCATCGATGATGCCAAGGGTATTTATGCCGCGGCAGATTCGGCTCTCTTTCGCGCCAAATCCGCCGGAAGAAATTGCGTACGCACCGAAAGCTACAGGTCCATAGGCTATACTGGTTTATCAACGACCTAGGTTAAACGGAGGTTTGCAGAAAATCGACGTACTCTATCGCCTCTCGAGTAGGCACTCGAAAGGCATTGAACAAAAACTAGATCAGCGTATTGGTAGCGCCGCCATCAACAATCATCACTTGCCCTGTCATCCAGGCTGACGCGTCAGTCGCCATAAACAGGACTGCACCGACCATATCTTCAGGCTGACCGATGCGACGAAGGGGCCAACGCTGGCTAACCTGATCAACCATGTCTTTGTTGTCAGTTAGTGCAGAGGCTAGTTTGGTTTCCACCAAGCCAGGG
>JBFJVR010000416.1:0-2987 GCA_041624095.1 Oleiphilaceae bacterium | reverse complement strand
CTGTTTCAATAAAGTCATTCACCATATACAGATTTTCAAACAGAATAAAAAAGCCTGAAATAAAATCATTTAGCAAAGGCTGAGCGGCTAAGCCAACCACCAGCCCCAGCAGCCCCGCACTTGCCAAAATGGGTGTAGGGTCAATATGCAATGCATTTAGAATCATCACAAAAACCAAAGCATACACCGCGTAACTCGCAATACTTTTAATGAGGGGAACAAACGTTAACCTCTGCTGCTCTTCCGCCTCACTGGCGCCTTCGATCGCTACCATTCGCTTATCTATCAACAAGTTAAATATTTCGATGCCAACGCGACCTAAAAAGAAAATACCAATAACTTGCACTAGGCGAGGACCATATTCAGCAAGCGAAGCAATACCGGATAACTGTGTCAGGACAAGTGTCGCGATGGTGACGTAGATAATATATTCGAGAGTTCGACGGAACAGCGGTACTAAGCTACGAAGACTGTCGTAATAACGCAAAAAATTATCCGGCCGACTATAGCGGCGGCTCAACCCGTCAAGACTGTCGACAATGGCCGCGATAGCGCGAACAATTAACATTCCTACCGCAACAATTAAGTAAATAATCAGGCCCTTAACAAGGTATAACTGAAAAGCCTCTGACAAAGAAAGCACGCGTGCAGAAAACAGCAGAACCAATAACAGGATGGTGAGTTTTTGAATTTTGATCAAACTGCAGAAAAACAACTCGATACTTTCATCATTAGCACGAATCTGCTCAAAAGCTTTAGCCCTAGCCATCAATTTGCTTAACAGCTTCGATAGCAGACTCGACAACACTAGGCCTGCAATTATCAGCACGGCCAGGTTCAGCAAAGTCGCCCCCATAACCCACAGATAATCTTCAGGCAGCTGTTGTACCTGATCAACCCAGCGCGCATAAAGATCAAACCCTTGGTATAGTAAATAGGCATCGTAGGCGGTAAGGCCAATAAACGATATCCCCCATACAAAAACCATACTGATGCGCATGTTGCGCCTTACTGTAATCCACTTTAGCCTGCTTCTTGCATCCCGAAATTCGCCGGCCTTCGTGCGCTTAGCCATACTATCAAAGACAAAACTCAATAATTGATTGCCAACAAGCAGCAATATGCACATAAACAGCAGCTCGGCACAAAAGACAAACTGACTACGATAACTACTAACGAAATGAAGAGTTTCTTCCATAACCTCTGCCAATGTAAGTGAAAATTTTTTTCTAAGGTTAGCCTGAACACTAATCAGGAAAGGACGGCAACATACACGATAACACCCCACAATGTATTGTATGGTGTAGCGAAATGTCGCCCTAATCTACGACACTGATTCACAGCAACCCAAATACCTCAACCAAGCCCCAAGCTAGCTCTGTTCAAGCTGACCTAAACTACCTTAACGAAGTGTAATCGCAAGTCGCGCATCAATGATACACAATCGCTGCAAAGTCTCACCAGAAGAAACATAATTGCGACACTATAGAGACACGTAGCGGGCCTGCTTCACATCCCTTTGTGAACCAAATAGCTAAAGTAAGGTCCGAAACCTGATTAACCATCTAATTGGCCACTAACGCAATGACCAAAGCTTTTTTCGCACTGAGCGCCCTACTTAGCTGTTTGCTCACCAGTTTTCCCGTATCTGCTTTTGAAACCGAGTCAAAATTCGGTAAAGAGCTATACAGCGAACCGGATTTTTTGAAGGTCGACGAAGCCTTTCGTTTTTCCTCAGAAATCGTCACTGGCGGGCTGCAGCTTAACTGGCAGATCGCTGAGGAGTACTTCCTTTATTTCGAGCGTTTTAAGTTTCGTAGCAACGCGAATGGTGTGGTTATCGGGCAAGCAGAATTTTCGCAACAGGGCAAAGTCAAAAACGACCCTTATTTCGGTGAAGTTCACGTCATCCACGATACGCTTAGCGTTTTCCTCCCTATATCACTCGGCAAGGGCCTGCAAGAAGCTGAAATCAAGATCACTTATCAGGGCTGCGCGGAAGCCGGCTTGTGCTACCCACCAGAACATAAATATGTGCTTTTCGTACCTTCAACTAACGAAACCTCGTTGACGACCAGCGGCCAAACAATTAGCCAGACAATGCCCAGCCGTGTTACGTCACAGGGTACAGAAACTCAAAACCTCGATAATGCATCAGGTATTTTTGACTTCATTCAAAACAGTTCGCTGCCGGTCATCATTGGCATATTCTTTCTGCTGGGTCTGGGTTTGACCTTTACGCCCTGTGTGTTCCCGATGATTCCGATCATCACCAGCATTATTGCCGGGCAGCAAAAGCCCACCGTCGGGAAATCGCTAATGCTGTCTGTAGCCTATGTACTAGGCATGGCCATTACCTACGCAGCGGCGGGAGTAGTAACCGGCTTGCTAGGCGCGGGTGCCAACGTACAAGCTGCACTGCAAGACCCAATCTTGCTTTCAGCCTTTGCGGCCATATTCGTTTTACTGGCACTGGCCATGTTCGGCGTATATGAACTGCAACTACCTGCATTTATCCGCGACCGTTTAAATACCTCCAGCCAGAATCTGAGTGGCGGCCATTTGGGAAGTGTATTTCTGATTGGAGCCCTCTCAGCGCTTATCGTATCCCCCTGCGTATCCGCACCCTTGGCTGGCGCACTGTTATATATCAGCGCAACGGCAGACGCCGTAATCGGTGGGGCGTCGCTGTTCGCACTAGGTTTGGGCATGGGCGTTCCACTCATACTGATTGCCGTTGGTGGCGGGAAGTTTCTGCCCAAAGCAGGCCACTGGATGGATGCGGTAAAGGCGGTGTTTGGGGTGATGCTGATCGCTGTCGCGATTTGGTTATTGGCGCGCGTCATTCCCGGGCCCGTTGAGCTTGCTTTATGGGCGGCATTGTTGGGTGTGAGCGCAGTGCAAATGGGAGCCTTCGAAGCTGCCGACGCAGGTTGGCAAAGAGTTAGAAAGGGCCTTGCCCTGCTCATTGCTGGCTATGCGGCGCT
>JBFJVR010000415.1:0-2988 GCA_041624095.1 Oleiphilaceae bacterium | reverse complement strand
CTTTGTCTTCATCGAGCAAGATGGCTTTGGACAAGCGCTGTCGGGTAGAGGTAAACAGGATACGGCCATCGGGTAGATAAGACGGTGAGATATCGTGGCCCTTTTCGGCGACAAACGAAGATCCAATGACCGGGCGCAAGGTACTGGTTGCGACCTCGTACTCCCAGATATTCCACTTAGGCTGATCTTCTTCATCGGCATCTTCATCTTCTGGCGCCCGCATGGAGAAGAGCAAGGTGCTGCCGTCATACGAAACGCTTAGATCCCTGACATCATAAAGCAGCTGCCCTTCATCATTCAGAAATTCAGGGCCGGAAAATGCCGCCGAGCTGATATCGCGGGCGGGGGCCGAGGGTGACGCCCGGTCTTTGATATATAGCCGAGCACCCGGGCGAAATAATTGTGGCTCACGCAAGTCATCTGTTTCGAGGTCGTCATCATCAAAACGCAAAGGCCGCTTTATAAATGCAACTGCATTTTCAATTACGACCGGGTCAGAACTTTGGCCCGAATTACCTACACCACATCCTGACAACACCAATAAGCAGAACAGTACGCCATAAACAACTGCCGGCCTGAAACGAGCGTGGAACACTCGGTGGAACATGTTAAATAATGTTATCGTGATGGGAGTCACAAATTTCGTCCTGTTCAACATAATCTAGCCCTTTTAATGACTTACACGGGGATTATGTCTTTAAGTATGTCTTCCTGAGAGGAACTCTCCACAGCACTTAGGTAACGCAATGTAAGCCTGTGAGCTGCTGCTCAAAAGCAAAGCAAATACTTCAACTACACTTCAAACATCGTCAGTTTCAAACTAGTGTTTTGAAGCATAGAACAAATGAGGAAACTCGCCATGATCGTCGCAAGCACGTTCGCAAAACAGCTAAAGGGTGCCATGTCGTCGGCCTGTCTGATGACATTAATCGTTACCCACTGCATGACGCTTAACGCCGGAGAGCGCGAGCGAGCCAAACGCATTCACGACCGTATTGCCGGTGTACCGCCCAGCGAAACCGTCTTAAATGATATGGAGGCCGATATCCGCGACGGCAAAGCGCTTGATGCCGCATTCACCGCAATGGAAAACACCGCCTTCTACGATGTCACGCTTAAAAATCTCGCCGCACCCTGGACTAATGAGGCCATGTCGAGTTTTGTCCCCTTAAATGACTACACCGCAACGGTCATCGGTCTGGTTAGGGATGATGCGGATTTCCGTACGCTGCTTTACGACAACATACTATATGTTGGCGACAGCTCACTGGGCCTATCATCCTATTCGCTTAGCAATAACAATCACTATGAAGAGCTGGAATCAGGCGGCTATAGCCTGAAGGACAACCTGGTGGCGAGTACCCAGTCGAGCCTTAACCAACTTCCGGTAGATGCTACCGCCGGGGTGATGACTTCGCGGGCAGCTGCCAAAGCATTTTTTAGCGCCGGCACCAACCGCGCCATGTTCCGTTTCACCATGCTGAATCATCTATGTAACGATATGGAGCAGGTGAATGATACGACACGTGCACCAGACCGTATTCGACAGGACGTGTCGCGCAGCCCTGGTGGCGATAGCCGGATTTTCCTGAATAGCTGTATCGGTTGCCACAGCGGCATGGACCCCATGGCTCAGTCGTTCGCCTATTACGACTACGAATACGACGCTAACGCAGATCCCGACGGCGAATCAGGACGCCTTGTCTATAACCTAATCGGAACAATCGACCCCGAAACGGGCGACCGCGTACAAGGCAAATACCGCATTAACTCAACCAACTTTGAGTACGGTTTCGTCACACCCGACGACCAATGGGATAACTACTGGCGCGAAGGTCAAAACAAGTTACTTGGCTGGGATCCAGGGCTAAGCGGCTCTGGCAATGGCGCAAAATCAATGGGGCAGGAACTTGCACATTCAGAGGCCTTTGCTGAGTGTCAGGTCAAAAAAGTGTTCAAAAATGTATGCTTGCGCAACCCCGTCGACACTACAGACAGAAACCAAATCGCGTCCATGGTGACTTCATTCAAGGCCAGCGGGTATCAACTTAAACAGGTCTTTGCGGAATCAGCGACCTACTGTATGGGTGATTAGCGAGTGTACATTCGCCGACCAAACACCTATCGATTCCCAAATTCCAGCGAGGGCATTATGAAAACACAAACAGTGCAAAACTCCAGAATGCTTGGCCTGCTGCTAGCTTGCCTATTGGTACTGGTCGGCTGCGGCAGCGGCCAATCGACGGAGCAACTGGCGGATATCGCTAGAGACCCTGTCGACAGCAACTACACTGGCCCCGCACCCGACACCAACGACGTGCAAAACTTTAAGTTAAGTGTATGGGATAATCTGGTTACCAAAACCTGCGCTGAGTGCCATAGCTCTGGCGGGCAGGCACCGATGTTTGTTCACGACACCAACATCAATACCGCCTATGCAGCGGCTAATACGGTCGTCAACCTGAGCACCCCCTCTCAATCGACTCTAGTCACCAAAGTCGCTGGCGGCCACAACTGCTGGCTAGCCAGTGATTCGGCCTGTGCAGATACGATCACTAGCTATATTGAAAACTGGGCGGGTGACTCTGCGGGCTCGGTCAATCAAATTACGCTACGCGCACCGGCAATTAAAAATCCGGGAGACACTAAAGTTTTTCCCGACGACAATGTCGACTTCAGCACGACGGTCTACCCTCTCCTCACCACTTACTGCAGCGCTTGCCACGTTGAAGGCATTCAAACGCCGTTTATCGCCAGTAATGATGTTGATACGTCATATGAAGCAGCGAAAAACCGTATCGACCTGCAAACGCCATCCGGCTCGCGTTTGGTTCAACGCCTACGATCAGAGTTTCATAATTGCTGGGATGGCGATTGCGTGAGCTCTGCACAAGAAATGGAAGACGCAATATCCGACTTTTCGGACACCATCAGTACACAGGAACTCGATGAAGAAATCGTCGCCAGTAAAGCACTTTCACTTACCTT
>JBFJVR010000414.1:0-2990 GCA_041624095.1 Oleiphilaceae bacterium | reverse complement strand
CAAAACCACGTGCACATTCAGGTCGTGGCCAGCCCAACCGAAACAGAGCTTATTACTACAAACCCTGGCGATGTCAATATGGGCAACCAGGCTTCGCAAATAGATTTAAACCAACAAGGATACGACAACTCAGTGCAGTTGCAATAAAAGAGGATCGCTATGTACCAAGATGATCGACCAAAAGTATCAGGGCAAGGAGGGGGAACGGACCCCACGCGGCAAGACAATGCTGCCAGTCGAGAAGTACAGGCTAGCGGCGATACTAGTGGTGGTAATTCGACCGCCCGAAATCTGAAAGAACGCGGCAAGGGTGCAGTTGGCAAGGGCAAAGACCTGGCGCAAAAGGGCGACGCCTTTATGCAGAATAAATACGGTGACGACTATAAAACTGATGCCCAAGAAGGATTCACGTCCGGAGTCGGAAAAGGTGTTAAATCCGGCGCAAAAGATTCAGCGATTAAAACTTTTGCACCCGGTTCGACAGGGGAAAAGTACATAAAAGCCCGAACTACTTATCGCAAGGGCAAAATGGCGTACAAAGGATACAAGGGCGCTAAAGCCGGCGGCAAAGCCCTTAAGGCGGGGGCTACCGCAGCTGAAGCTGCCAAAGCGGGTGCAGCAGCGGCTGGGGTGGCCTCAGGAGCTGGAACGGCTGGAGTAGGCACCGTTGCTACTGTTGCTACTTTTGCAGGTAAAAAGGTCGGTAAAAAAGCCTGGAAAATGTTCGTCAAAGGTGACTTCATGCCCGGAAAAAGAGCAATGTTTGTCATGCTTTTCTTCGCAGGACTAACAAGCGCTATAATCGGTTTCTTCATCGTTTTGCCCAGCTTTACGCTCAATACCTTCACATCGGGTGCAAAATCCTTCATGATGGACCGCGTCAACTTCATTACTGACATTCGTGGGCTACACTACTTGGAAGACTACGCCAAAAACGTTTTACAACCAAACCTTGAAGGTTGTGGTACCGTGGTCAACACTGATTGTTACGTGGCGGCGCCGGGTGAGGGCCGACGAGGAAAAATATCCGACGCATGGAGACGTGGCGAAGTACCCGATCGACTCCGTCAGAGACATGGAGTAGAATTTGAGGCAAGTCCAACCGGCAATTTTGAAGATATTCGAGTATTTAAAAGCGGTGAAGAAATAGGCACCTATAAACAGTACCTTGAGTCAGGCGAAGGGCTCAGACACATTAAAGACGTCGTGGAAGGAGATGGGGTAAAAGAGCGTCGACTAGTTAGGCACAACATCAATAGCCGTTTTGGCAATAAATGGTGCTTGCTCCTGTGCGAAGGTGAGGGCAGTCAGGCCGAAAACGACTTGGGCATACTCGAGAAGATTCGACTCAAAATAACCAGCCGAATCTTGTCTGGTACGATTGCTCGGATTACCGCACTATTTTCCTGCCCCATTGCTGATTGTTCACCTGAAGCTTTAGCCGATCTGGCTCGTGTCGCTGCCCAAAGGGCTTTGGCGACGGTTGACAGCCAATTCTTTGGCATAGTCCTTAGCGAAATAGACGTCGGCGATATTAAATCCTTCGTAACAGACCGTGTGCTGTGGGATTTAACGCGTAAGCTTGGGCTTGCATCATCGCTTGCTAAATCTTTTTTGAGCGTTCCACTTCAGGGATGGCAGACACTCGTGTCGTTCATAGGTAATTACACGGATCTTATAAAAGAGAAGTTCGAAAATAAAGATATTACTGAGTACAGAACTGAGATTGCTTCTGGAGAGCTCGTAGTCAGCGCTGCCTCGCTGGATACGCTTGACGATGAGGTTCTTGATCATAAAACCAGCGTTTTTGATGACGCCGCTTCGTTCCAATTCATGGAGGGATTTGCCTGTGATCGCTATTGGCAAGCCATGAATAAGATAAGTCCAAAGTGCACTATTCAGTGTCCTGATGGCACAATCCTTGCCGGTGAAGACGACCCGTTGGTGTGCCCGGACAAAAAAGTTTATCAGAACGTTGTCGTCGATACGTTTACAGGCAATCCTCTGTTTAGCTTTTTCAAGAGTGTAAAAGATTTCCTACTTGGCATTCTTACAAACATTCCGATCTTTGGAGGGTTGATAGGTACCATTGCTAACTCGGTCGAATCGCTCATAGCTGGTTCAACTGATTCTATGGATTGGCTGATTGACGAAGGATTGAAGCGCACCTATAACAACCAGCCAACTGATGGTACGGAGGTCGCAACTAACTACATTGGCGGCGTTGATGTCTGGGCTAATTCATTCTGTATGGGGTATGAGGATCCGCAGGGCGACATTATTGGTCACCGCTGTAAGCTTTTGACTGAAGAAGAGCAGATCAAGTATGACTTTGCTATTCGCGAGTTCAAGGAAAACGATCTCCGCCATCAAAGTTACTTTGCACGCTACCTTGACATTCACAACCCTTTTTCTCTCGTGTCATCAACACTGATGAACTTTGCTGGCTCTATACGCGTAAGTAGACCATGGGCACTAAGCGTTAACCCGTTTGGCACACTTGCAAGCAGCCTAACGTCTGTGTTCACACAATCAGCTTCGGCTCAGGTTGCGACCGGCCTACCTCTGGATCGAAACGCTGGTGGGCATGGAGTGCTTCAGTTCGGCCAAACTTTGGAAGATCTCTCTAAGCCTGTTGATGAAATAACTGACGATTATTGTGCAGAGCGATTTACGGCCTGGCAGGAATCAAAGACGGTTGACGCCGACGGGCGAATAACTTACACAGAAGGTGACATATGCGGCACTGACGATATGCTTGTTTACGGATGGACGAGCTTTGCCGAGGTTAGAACTCAAGCCGATCTTGATAAGTGGTTCGAAGACAGCGCCATCGACGCGCCATTAGTGGCGGGTGGCCTGCCCAGTACTGGTGGATCAATACTCGGGGCATGTGGCACCACGGGAGTTCTGCCGACCGCTCCGGTAGACATAAGTCAGACGACAGTTGTACAAGGATTCCGTGTACACACAGCCATCGCGGCAAATGT
>JBFJVR010000413.1:0-2998 GCA_041624095.1 Oleiphilaceae bacterium | reverse complement strand
CGCCGCCTTGTTTAGCGCATTGGACAAGCAGCAAGTTGGAGCCTTGTTGGGGCTCCCGGTGTATGACACAGTCAAGCGTGCCGATGACTCTGGGCGGGTGAGCGGGACGGTCGATCGAACCGGGCTTTGGCGAGCACAAACGCCGCAGGTGTTTCGCTATGGTGACTTGTTGTCAGCGATGACTGCAGCGCAAGACAGCAGGGCTGTGGTGACCGACGAGGCTTCCGCTATTGAGCGAATGGGGTTGCAGCCTGCGCTGGTGTTAGGTAAGTCTGACAATATTAAAGTGACAAGAGTTGAAGATCTCGATCAAATAGAAAAAATTTTACATCGTGAGGCACAAGAGATGACTTTCAGGCTGGGTAGTGGTTTCGATGTGCACGCCTTTGAGGCGGGTGACCATATTACTCTTGGCGGAGTTCGCATACCTCATGAAAAAGCCCTGAAGGCGCATTCTGACGGCGATGTGTTGTTGCATGCGCTGGCTGATGCTTTGCTGGGGTCGCTAGCCTTGGGCGATATCGGTAAGCATTTCCCGGATACCGATGAGCAATGGAAGGGGGCAGATTCGCGCGCTTTATTGAGGGCAGTAAATAAACTACTCAGTGAAGACGGTTGGCAGGTTGTAAATGTAGATTCCACTATCATTGCGCAGGCGCCGAAAATGGCGCCTTATATAGCAAGTATGCGGGCTAATATAGCTGAAGATCTGGGCACAGATGTTGCGGCTGTGAGTGTAAAGGCGACCACTACTGAGAAGCTGGGTTTTGCGGGGCGCAAGGAAGGAATCGCATGTCAGGCCAGTGTGCTGGTGGCGAGAAGGCCAGCAGCATGAGCTTTAACCTGGCATTCCCGCGAGCTGGCAGCGAAAAGCTGGCGCAAGGCATTATAAAAAGCAGCGCTGAAGACTTTTATGTCGAAGAGCTGATGCAGCTAGAGCCGCAAGGTGAAGGCGAGCACGTTTGGTTGTGGCTCGAAAAAAACGGACAAAATACCGAATATGTCGCCAAGTTGCTGGCCCGTTTTTCGGGTGTGCGCGAAATGGATGTCGGTTTTTCAGGTTTGAAAGATCACTGGGCGGTAACGCGGCAATGGTTTAGCGTGTATCTGGGGAATAAGCCTGAGCCGCTCTGGGGTGAGTTTAAGGCCGAGGGTGTTAGTATACTCAAGCATGCCCGGCACGCTCGGAAATTGCGCCGCGGCGAGCATCAGGGTAATCGATTTAGCATAGTGGTGCGCAAGCTCTCTGATACAGAGGCGCTTGAAAGCGCACTGTCTCGCATCGCTGCCACGGGTTTTCCTAATTATTATGGTATCCAGCGTTTCGGTATTCAGGGGGCAAATCTGGAGCGTGGTTCAGCTTTTTTTGAAGGGCGCATTAAACCATCGCGCTCGCAGCGTTCGTTCTACTTGTCAGCGGCCCGTTCGTATTTGTTTAACCTCAATTTAGCCCGTGTGGTGGAGTCCGGGGAATGGTCGCAAGACGCCGATGGCGGCCCCTTATACGGCGACCCGCAAGACGGAGTTGTCCCATTGCGTGGTGAGGAGCTGGATGTTCTGCAACAACATGAGACTCTGGCAAGGGGAATCCACAAAAACAGGCTTAAATTAGAGCGACGGCCTTATTGCGTCGTCCCTAAATCGCTGTCTTGGGGTTTGGAAGGTGATATGCTGACCTTGGCTTTCGATCTGCCAACCGGTGTGTTCGCAACGTCCTTGTTGTCCGAGTGCATGGCATTCAAGATTGCCAGTGGCGAAGTATAAGGATAAGAAATGAAACTACTTGTATCGAATGATGATGGTGTCAATGCTGAAGGCATCGTTACGCTGGCAGAAAAGCTTGCGACCTTTGCTTCCGTAATGGTGGTTGCGCCCGACCGGGATCATAGTGGTGCCAGCGGCTCGCTAACTTTGTCCCGGCCTTTGAACGTCACAACCCTCAGAAATGGTTATATGTGTGTTGATGGTACGCCCGCGGATAGCGTGCATATTGGGGTGACGGCCTTATATGCAGGGCAGGTCGAGAGAGTGGTGTCTGGTATCAATAGCCACGAAAATCTAGGTGATGATGTGCTGTATTCAGGAACGGTCGCTGCGGCAATTGAAGGGCGGCTTTTGGGTTTGCCTGCTATCGCGGTGTCACTGGTGAACAGGGGTAATCATTTGTATCAAACTGCGGCGCAAGTGGTTGCAGATTTGTTGCAGCGGCCGGGTTTGCTAAATGTGCCGCCGCGAACCGTATTGAACGTGAACGTGCCGGATATCCCTTATGACAAACTGAAAGGGATTAAGGTGACGCGGTTGGGGCATCGCGCGAAAGGCCTGCCACCTCAGGCTATATCTGATCCCAGAGGGCGAGAGCGCTACTGGATTTCGGCAGCCGGAGAAGGGGATGATGCAGGGCCGGGGACGGATTTTCACGCAGTCGCACAGGATTGTGTTTCGATTACACCGCTTCAGGTCGATATGACACGCCATGATGTGTTGAAAGATGTTGAACAATGGTTAGAGGAAGAGAAGTAAGTGAGTCAGTCTTTAGATCTGTCAGGGATAGGAATGACGTCCAGGCGGACACGTATGCGGCTGGTCCAGCGATTGCGGGATGAGGGAATTAAAAACGAAGAAGTGTTATCCGTTATCGGTGAAACACCTCGGCATATCTTTTTAGATGAAGCGCTATCGCATCGCGCGTATGAAGATACAGCCTTGCCAATAGGCTACAACCAAACTATTTCGCAGCCCTATATTGTTGCACGCATGACTGAACTGTTGATGGCGTCTTCGCCCCGCAGGGTCTTGGAGTTGGGAACAGGGTCCGGGTATCAGACGGCTATTCTGGCCCAGCTTGTTGATGAGGTTTTCTCTGTTGAGCGGATCGCGCCGTTGTTGGAAAAAGCACGTTCTCGTATGCAGTTGCTGAGTTTGCGAAATGTCTCGGTACGCCATGCCGATGGCGGTATTGGTTGGCCTGAGCGGGCGCCGTTTGATGCGATCATTG
>JBFJVR010000412.1:0-3006 GCA_041624095.1 Oleiphilaceae bacterium | reverse complement strand
TCGACCTGTAATCGTACCGAGATATATTGTTCTGCTAGTGGCCAGCTCACGCGTGATACCTTGCTGATGTGGTTGAGTGAGTTTCATGGTGCGGAACTTGATGCGTTTGCCTCTTCGGGTTTTTATTTTGTAGACGAGGAAGCGGTAGCACATTTAATGCGTGTTGCAGCGGGCCTGGACTCACTTATTTTGGGTGAACCGCAGATTCTGGGGCAGCTTAAATCAGCCTATGCGAGTTCCTTAGATGCGGGGGCGATCAAGGGGCCTTTGGGGCGCTTGTTTGAACATTGTTTTTCTGTCGCCAAGCGGATTCGTACCGAAACAGCCATTGGCGAAAACCCCGTATCGGTGGCTGCCGCAGCAGTGAATATGGCACGGCAGTTATTTTCTGATTTTGCCGACAATACAGCGCTGCTTATTGGTGCTGGCAAAACGACTGAGCTGGTTGCCAAACATCTCAGGCAAGCGGGAATAAAACGAATTATTATTGCCAATCGGACGCTGCTTCGGGCGCAGGAGCTGTGTGAGCAAGTGCAGGGCGAGGCGGCCTTGTTGGGAGAGATTCCTGACTTGCTGATCGAGGCGGACATTGTCATTGCATCGACTGCCAGTTCCTTGCCTTTGCTAGGGAAGGGCGCGGTTGAGCGCGCACTTAAGTATCGTAAACATCGACCTTTCTTTATGGTAGATATTGCCGTTCCCCGAGATATTGAGCCTCAGGTTGGCGAGTTGGAGGACGTGTTTCTATATACCGTCGATGACTTAAAGCAAGTGATCGACGAGAACCTGAAATCTCGTGAAGATGCGGCCCAAGAAGCCGAAAGCCTAGTTAAAGAAGGCTGTGCCGAGTTTATGAGTCGCTTGCGGGCCAGTGAAGCCGGCGGTGCTCTGCGGCGCTTCCGAGCTAAGGCCGAGAGCTTGCAGAAAAGTGAACTGGAAAAAGCGCTCGCAGCGCTCGAAGGCGGCGCGGATGCAGAAGCCGTAGTGCGGGCGCTGTCGCGCTCACTCACCAATAAGCTGATACATGAGCCCACCGTCAGGGTCAGGCAGTCGGCGGCTGCAGGCGACAAAACGCCCGAAGCCTGGTTGCTCAATTTATTCGGTCTCGATCAGGATCAGCCATAATATGTAAGCGTCTTTATGATGCCCACTCTCGTCGTCTATTCACAACAGTGATAGACTACGCCCCTCTTAAATCTAGTGAATTTAATGCACCCATGAAAGAATCCTTATTACTCCGCTTAGATCATATCAGTGAACGTTACGAAGAGCTGTCGGCGCTGCTGAGCGAGCCGGATGTTATTTCTGACCAGAACAAGTTTCGTGACTTTTCCAAAGAGTATGCCGAACTGGAACCCTTGGTGAAGTGTTATGCCCGATTCCGCCAGGCCGAAGAAGATATAGAAGAAGCGCAGTCGCTACTAAAGGACGGCGACGCAGATATGCGCGAGATGGCAGAGGAAGAGTTAAAGAGTGCAGAGGCAGACCGTGAACGTTTGGACTTCGAGCTGCAAACCTTGTTATTACCCAAAGACCCGAATGATGCCAATAACGTGTTTCTGGAAATTCGTGCGGGGACAGGAGGCGACGAGGCAGCGATATTTTCGGGGGACCTGTTCCGCATGTATAGCCGCTATGCCGAACGTAAGCGCTGGAAGGTAGAAGTAGTCAGCGAAAATGCCGGTGAACACGGTGGCTACAAGGAAATCATTACTCGCGTGGTGGGCGAAGGTGTTTACGGTACGCTTAAATTCGAATCCGGTGCTCACCGTGTGCAACGTGTGCCCGAGACCGAGTCTCAGGGGCGTATTCATACTTCAGCCTGTACGGTGGCAGTGATGCCTGAAGTCGCCTCGGTCGATGATGTCGAAATCAACAAGGCTGACCTGCGTATAGATACCTTTAGGGCGTCTGGTGCAGGTGGACAGCACGTTAACAAAACCGACTCGGCCATTCGTATCACCCATTTACCTACTGGTGTTGTTGTGGAATGTCAGGATGAGCGCTCGCAGCACAAAAACAAGGCCAAGGCTTTGTCGTTGTTGCAGTCGAAACTGTTAACCGCCGAACAAGACGCCGCAGCTAAAGAGCAATCGAGCGCGCGTAAGAGCTTGGTCGGCAGTGGTGACCGTTCAGAGCGCATTCGTACCTATAATTTTCCGCAGGGGCGGGTGACTGACCACCGTATTAACCTGACGCTGTATAAACTGGCCGAGGTGATGGAAGGGGACCTTGGTGTCGTCATCGACCCGATTCTGCAAGAGCATCAGGCGGAGCTGTTAGCCAGCATGGGTGATGATTGATGCTTCCTGCTTGTCGGGCCTGAGTTGGGCTAGGTAATGATGACGATTGCTGAGGCATTGGCGCTAGTCGATTTACCTGATTCGGATACGCCGATGCAGGACAAACAGCTCTTGCTGTGCTTTGTCCTTGATTGCAGCGCCGCGTTTTTGCGAACGTGGCCCGATAAACAGCTGACTAAGGAGCAGCAAAGGCGTTATAACGCCCTTGTGCAGCAGCGGAAAGAAGGCAAACCAGTCGCTCATTTGATTGGTAAGCGAGGCTTCTGGACGCTCGACCTGTATGTGTCGCCCGCAACATTGATTCCCCGGCCAGATACGGAACTATTGGTAGAATATGCCTTGAGTCTCGATCTGCCTGCTCAGGCACGTGTGCTGGATTTAGGTACGGGTACAGGGGCCATTGCATTGGCACTGGCGAGTGAACGGCCAAGTTGGGAGATTACCGCGAGCGATTGTGTCGATGGTGCGGTGTTGCTGGCAAAAAAGAACCGGGACCTGTACGGTTTTCATAATGTTGAAATTGTTCAAAGCCGATGGTTTGAGTCAATAGCGCAACAAAAGTTTGATTTGCTTGTTAGTAATCCTCCGTATATTGATGCATGTGATCCGCATTTGGAGCAGGGGGATTTACGCTATGAGGCCCGTTCAGCTTTGGTCGCGGGTGATGAAGGCCTTGCAGCTATCGAAGCGATATTGATGGGCG
>JBFJVR010000411.1:0-3014 GCA_041624095.1 Oleiphilaceae bacterium | reverse complement strand
TTTACAGGTGAATAAGCACATAACTGACCAATTTTATTTTTTTGTTTAATATCATTAGCTTATATAAATATCGAGGGCAGCATACAAAATCAAAAGCCAATTTAATGACGCCATACTAAAAGCAGAACTTACGCGGGATATCAGGAGGCGTAATTTTGACATCGCCAGATTAGGCGTGAATCAGAGCTAACAAAGGCAAGCCGCGCGGTCACCAGAAGCGCCTGCGCGGCCCGGAGGGCATTATTTCCCGAACGGCAAGGCGCCTATTCGTTCAATCCATATTTGCGCACCTTTTCGACCAGCGTCGTGCGCCGGATACGCAACTTTTCGGCAGCACGCGCCACGACGCCAGAGGCCTCATCGAGCGCCTGTTGTATCAAAGACTTTTCCAGGTTTGCCAAATAATCCTTGAGGTCGATGCCGTTGATCGGCAACAAGGCGGGGGAATCCAAACCAACCAAACCTGAGGCCAACTGCGGCGCATGGTCATCACGGCGCAGCGACTCGTCTTCTTCCTCGACATGACGATACTTCTTGGGTAGCTCGTGCACGCCTATTACATCGTAAGGGTGCATAATCGCAAGACGCTCTACCAGGTTAGCCAGCTCACGCACGTTGCCCGGCCAGTCATGGCGACAAAGACTAAGAATCGCCGCTGAATTGAAGCGGATCGAACCACGCTTTTCGGTCTCCATTCTGGAAATCAACTCATTAATCAGCAGCGGGATATCTTCTACCCGGTCTTTCAAGGCAGGCATTTCTATAGGGAATACATTCAAGCGATAGTACAAGTCTTCGCGGAAGGAACCCTCTACTATCATATCTTCGAGATGCTTATGTGTCGCAGCGATAATGCGCACATCGGTTGCTGTGGTTTTATTACTGCCGACGCGCTCGAATGTCTTTTCTTGCAGGACTCGCAGAATCTTAACCTGCATATTGAGCGGCATATCGCCGATTTCGTCCAAAAACAAGGTACCGCCTTCAGCCAGTTCAAAACGACCTGCCCGTGCGGTGATCGCGCCAGTAAATGCGCCTTTTTCATGCCCGAACAATTCGCTTTCCAGCAGTTCGGCAGGGATTGCTCCGCAGTTAACCGGCACGAAAGGTTTATTGCGACGGTGAGAGTTGTAATGGAGGTTACGTGCAACAACTTCTTTACCGGTGCCCGAGTGGCCGGTAATCAGTACACTTACGTCTTTGTCCGCAACCTGCGACATCAGCTCTCTGACAACCTGAACACTGCGGCTTGTGCCTACGAGGCTGCGAAACAACTCAACCTGTCGTTGTTTGCTGCGGCCTTTACGCGTCGAATACTGGTCACGAAACACTTGCGCCCGGTAAAGGCTATCGAGCGTCTTATTGTAATTAGGCGGCAATTCGAGGCGAGCAATGACCTTTTTACGCAGTACTTCATCCAAGCCGTCTACACTGCCATCTCCCAGCAACAGAATCGGGCTACCGTCGTCCCACTCTTCGATCTCTGTGACTAAAGCCTCTAAATGACTTTCTTGGTCTGAACCCAGGAACACGACACCCAGCTGAGACCGGTCTTCAAACTCTTTTTCAACACATTCTTTCCAGTCATTTAGTCCTGCGGTAAGAACATCCTCACCCAGAAACCTTAGAATAACAGTGATATCACGAAGTACATCTTGGTTATCATGCATAACCAAAACTTTCATATCCTGCGCCATGAAACGAAACCTTCTTATTGAGCTTAATTAAGCCGTGTTTTTTCTAGAGGAAATCAGCGGTTCGGAGGGGGATAAACGCCAAAGCTGCACGATCAACAGAAAAAAAGCTGATATCGCACACGCAAAGCGCAGCGTCGGTTGTCCGGCCACGATCTTCTTATTTGAGCTTCAATTAAAGTACGAACCGCCTCATTAGTCAATAAAGTGACGCAATATTCGCAAAATAAACGCCAACTCAATAATTGAACATTTTTTCGTCACATCTTAGCTTTCGCCCTGCAAGCACACTTTTGCAGAACAATGGCAGCAATTACATCAACAAACTACCCTGTTCGCTTTTTGCCAGCGGTCTATAGATATTTAGACGAGCGTTCGTAAGTGGCAACGGCTTTTTTATCCAGATTGAGTTTCTTCAACTCGCGCGCGATTTGTTGTCTATGCGCTTCAGCGCCCTTCAAGACTAAACTATTAATATTCTTCAGCGACTGAAGCACACTCGCTAAGCGGGTTTTATCCTCGTCGGTTGCGGCAACAGCGACCCACTCCTTAATTCTATTGCGCACCTGTAAATCAAGTTCTTTGAGTTGCTCCCACTCTTTTGCTTCACATAAGCGCTTATAGTCTTTGCTTAGCTGCGTAAGCTCTGCTTGATAACTCACTTTACAATTTCCTTTATTAAAGGGCTTTCTGCCGATTATCTCTTTAACTTAAGGCTTCAGTGGTGCACACTCTGCTCCTTCCATTGCCAACATTTACCTAGGGACAAGCCGTGACCCTGCAAAATATGCTTCCAGACTTCCTTAGCCAGTTCTTACCTGCCACCTTAACACTAGTTTGTTTCGTGCTCACCTATTTACTCTACGACAAGTACAGCAAGCAACGCATCGAAAGCGGCAACATGTCGCGTATCGGTTCACAGCTGGTATTTATCCTTATTTCATTCATTGGCTTGACCGTTTTTATTCTAACCATTCCTATCAACGAAACCCTGAAGGGCCAGTTATTTAGCCTCATTGGTATCGTACTCAGTGCGGCAATTGCACTTTCGTCGACCACCTTCATCGGCAATGCCATGGGCGGCATCATGCTAAATGGTACTAATAGCCTAAAAGCCGGTGACTTTATTCAGGTAAATGATTTCGCGGGGCGCGTCACCGAGCGGGGTTTGCTCCATATCGAAATCCAGTCCGAAGACAGAAACCTGACCGTACTACCCAATTTATATCTCGTGACCCACCCTTACCGGATCATCCACTCCAAAGGTACCATTATTTCGGTCGAAGTCAGTCTCGGCTATGACCTCCATCGCCGCACAGT
>JBFJVR010000410.1:0-3015 GCA_041624095.1 Oleiphilaceae bacterium | reverse complement strand
GCACAGAACCATTCTGCTCTGCGGCTTAGCCCCATCAGAATACCACCGCCGATACCCAGGACCCCGGAAATGGCCAAACCAAGAACCAACGGCTTGAGAGTTTCTGGGTATGCATTCAGCATGGATCCATCTGTAAGCATCACACCGAACGCTTTCATCGTTTCAATAAAAGTCGGAAACGCCGGACTGACGGGTATGCGACCTGCAATTTCCCAAGCACAAAATACTATTAGAATAGAAAGTATTTTAAGTGTGCGAGGATGCGTTAAGAATTTAGCCATGGCTAAAGCCCTCACAGTGAACGTTAAACAAAGGGGGCTGGCGACTATCAATGATGCCAGCCTCGCAGCGGACTCTAGTTATTGAGCTTTGCGGTAACGCGGTTAAGCGGACCCAGTTCCCAATAATCCGCAACGTTCAATGTGTTTGCAGGGCCGACCAACTGGCCCGCTTCAACGTAAAAATCAAAATCGGAACGGGCAGCCGTTTCACCGCCACCGTTTGGATCGTAGAGCCCCCCTGCCACCGCTTCGGCATAGTAACTGTCGACTTCGTGCAGGAGTTCCTGTGGAAGGTCCGCAAGCAAATCAAAGCGCTTGCGCTCTTTGTCGATGATGGTTGGGTCTGCGCTCATCTCACGCCAGGTGGTCAGCAAGGATTCGACCAGAATCATCACATCTTCGTCGTTCTTCACCATCCAGCTCTGGTCCGCGAAAAGCACCTCATCCGAAGCGGCGCCACCCAGCCCCGGCAAAACATGGAAGCGGTCTCCGGCCTTGCTCAGCAGCAGGTTCTTGTTGGAGAGATCAACAATCGATGCCTTTAACTGCCCACGCATCATGGCGACGATACGGTTTTCGGATCCAGGAACATAGGACCGTTCACCAATGGTAATACCTTCTCGTTTTGCAATGATATTGCCGATTGCCTCAGTACCCGTCCCCCTGGCGTGAAAGGTAAATGGCTGATTGTCGAGATCCTTCCAGCTTTCGTACTCCCTGGATACCACCGGATAAAAAACCAGTTTGGAAAGCTGGAAAAAATTGCGTAACGGAATATTGGACTTCTGAATCACTGAATAGGGTGACCCTATACCGACGTCAATCTGGCCGCTGATCATCGCCTGGATCGCCAGCTCCTCCTTGGAGAAGGTCGTTAGCTCGTAATCCAGCCCGTTCTCCTTGGCTCGCTCCAGCGCCACCAACAGCGCCAAGGTTTCAACGGACGCTACATCTCCCAGACCGATTCGCACTGTCCCTGCTTGCGAGGACGCACAAAAGGACATGATGGACAAGGCAACGCCCGTGCTTACGGCCAACTTCTTAAGCATGTTTCCCATGTAATACTCCCGGCTTTTTCTTGTGATTTTTGTATAAAACCAATCAGGATCAATCATGTGGACATGTGTGATATTGCTACCTCACCTCAAAAAACATACCCAATAACAAACCAATTAACAAGCGATAAAAATGTATTTTTTGAAAAAAAAACGATAAAAACAAAGACATAAAACAGAGCAATAAATACAATACCCAATTAAAACAATGACTTATGATTATTAGATAAAATATAAAAATGTATCACTAACGATACACAAAAACGCACGAAAACCAATTACAATCAATCGCAAACCATATATGCGACCATTTGAAACCAATTATGGGATTGATCAAACCAAAAGACTGAGGCAAACTTCGCTGCTCGACCTGGGCATCAGATCCCGCCAACAGTGTCCAGCACGTCAGCTTGCAACTGCAGAACAGGGCCCTTCCAGTGGCAACACTGCTCGAGCAAACTGCGCAGCAAGCACAGGGATACCCAGCCAAGAGGCAGCGACGACAGGCGACTAGACAGAGAGGAAAGCAATAACGATGGATAATGCGGAAGGAGCTTTAATTCAGTTGCGGGCGTATATCAGCCAAAGCGGGCTCGGACCGAATGATCGACTGCCGCCGGAGCGCAAACTGTGCGACATGCTGGGCGTTTCACGCACGGAACTTCGCCGGGCTTTCGCTGTGCTCGAATCAGAAGGATCTGTCTGGCGACACGTAGGACGAGGCACATTCATAAGCGGTGGCGCCAGTAACGAAGCCACGATTTCCATGTCCAGCATCGCCCAGCACACAACACCGCACGAAGTCATGCACGCTCGGCTTCTGATAGAGCCGTTGCTCGCCCGTGAAGCTGCATTGCACGCCACAGCGCAACATATGAACGCCATGCGTCAGATTGCTGACAAAACCCGTCACGCCAAAAGCTGGCGCGAATATGAAGCACTCGACAACCAGTTTCACCGGTTATTTGCCGAGGCCTGTCAGAACCCTCCCCTTCTCGCCATATTTGACCAGCTCAACGCATTGCGACGCACCGTTGCATGGGGTCGCTTGCGCGAACGGCCCGAGCAACCACCTCAGGACCATCACAGCTTTGAAGAACATGAAGCACTGCTGGAAGCAATCGAAAACCGAGATGGCAATGCCGCCTATACCGTGATGCATAACCATTTGCAATCAGTAGCTTCAAGGTTACTGCCCAAGTAAGAGCACGCCAGGGCCTGAGCCGTGCAAGCCTGGGGCTGCCATTGCGGCAACACCCAGGCTTGTCAGGGATTATTCTTCCGGCCAGATTCCCAGCTCCTGTGCGCCTTGATCGCACCCGGGTGATAGGGCACAGCACTCTTGCGCACCATCGACTGCGGATCATACCGATTGAACACTCCATAGGCCCTTGCAAGATCCTCCTTGCTCGACGCCATCGCCATAACCAGCTCGTACAGGGTATCGTCGGAGACATGCGCGCCTGTCACTATATAGAAATCAACTGACGTGGCCTAATGGCACTCGGATAGCGGCCGATTGCACGCACCCTTGCGCTGAATCAGAACGCGGTTACCACTCTCCTTAAATGTCGCTTCCCGCGCCTGGCTGGCATAACCGCGATCGGCATAAACATCCTGACTCGTGTTGCACGGATCGAGCACCTGATCGAAATGGCGACTGTCATGCACCGAGGCGG
>JBFJVR010000409.1:0-3017 GCA_041624095.1 Oleiphilaceae bacterium | reverse complement strand
CCGGTGCCGCCGTACTTGCGTGTCATAGAGGCATCAACCTGAACAAAGGGATCAAATAAGGACTGCAACTTGTCGGCAGCAATGCCTATACCGGTGTCTTTCACCCTGCATTCCAATTGCCAGCCTATCGCAGGCTGATGCAGTTTAATCGCCACCAAGACCTCCCCTTGCTCACAAAACTTGATGGCATTCCCAAGCAAGTTGCTTACAATCTGGCGGATACGGAGCGGGTCGGCTTTGATATGGGTCACCGGCAACTCGCTCGTATCCAGGGTTAACAAGATTCCTTTTTTCTCTGCTTCAGGAGCAAATGACTTGCATAGCTCACCCAGAAGCTTGACCAAATCGAACTCGACTTCATCCAGTTCCAGTTTATTGGCATCTACTTTAGAAAAATCGAGAATGTCGTTAATTAGCACCAGCAGGGCTTCAGCACTCGACTTGGCAACATCCACTTTTTTGCTCGCAGCTTCATCCAGTTTGTCTTCTTGTAACAAACTGAGCATTCCAAGTACCCCGTTCATCGGGGTACGTATTTCGTGGCTCATATTAGCCAAGAACTCACTTTTTGCCCGCTCGGATTCTTCAGCTCGCGTCTTGGCCAAAACCAGATCTGCCGTACGCAACTCAACTTTTGTTTCTAATTCCAGATTCATTTCGATGATTTCACGCTTTGCGGCGGCCAGCGCTTCGACCGTCTCGCAAAACGCGCGCTCGATCATCACAAGTTCGTTATTGCCTTTTAACTGTGGTTCAGTGTCGAATGCCTCCAGGTTGTCGAACCTGAGAGTCGAAATGGCATGAGTCAGCTTTCGCAGTGGTTTAATT
The DNA here is from genome assembly GCA_041624095.1 of Oleiphilaceae bacterium. Classification (GTDB taxonomy): domain Bacteria; phylum Pseudomonadota; class Gammaproteobacteria; order Pseudomonadales; family Oleiphilaceae; genus PZPK01. Next base: position 2,189 of record JBFJVR010000409.1, on the reverse strand, counting down.
AGTAGCCGCCTACTCACCCAAAGAAAAATTAACCACAGCGCGACACCTTTAATAAAGGCATTAACCACAAGAAAAATAAAGCCTACACGCACTCGCTCGAGTACCGAGTTGGAGCTGGAATAAAGCGTCGCTACCCCGACCTGCTGTTCCTTGTCGAGAAAACGGAATAGAACCGGAAACTCATACGAGAAGAAAGTTTCAAGACGGCTTTCATCCGCCGCTGAGATCGAGCCATCCTGACTCACGTTTAACGCCATGCCGTGCTCATCAGCAATATAACCCATGCCGCTAATCAACGAACGCTGTCCTCGATTCAATAACTCTATTTTGATGCCCGCGATCACCGGCACCTCGGCCATCCCTAAAACGATGTCGTGGATCTGTTCGCGATCCAAGTCCCACATCGCTTTGGCTAGAACCGGCCCAAATATTCGCTCGTAACTGCTCAGTTCACTTCGAATTGCATCCTTAGTGTAGCGGTACTCTTCTTCAATATGGACAGCAGTAACAGCTACCGCAACGAGACAGTACAAACCAAATACAATACGCAGTAACTGTACAGCGATAGATTTATCTTTGCTTTGTGGCGCAGAGTAAGGGCCAGAAGTTTCGCTCATCAACGACAACCTTCTGCAATCCATGTCTGACTAATTTCAGGGTGCTGCTGCAGCCAAACGACGGCAGCCTCTTCGGGGCTCATACCGTTAATATCGACGAGTAGCGAAGCATCTGCAATCTGCTTATTGGTGAAGCGTATCTTCTGCAAGGTTCTGGCAGCACACGGCCACGTTTCTGCCATACCAGACCAAGCCGCTTTTTTAAGCCAGCCACCCTTTGGGTTGCCACAGTCGTAGGTAAATTCAGGGTTAATACCCCATTCCGGGTCGGTCTCACATTCAGGAGCATAAGCGGGGAACTCGACAAACTTACCGGGGTACTTTAACTCCACCCAATTAGGCGTCCAATTAAACAGCACTATGGGCTTCTGCTGCGCCATAGCCTCGCCTAATACTTCCCACAACGCGTCACCATCAGCAAGTACCTTAACACGAAAATCCATTCCCAAAGCTCTGACGCGCGCTGCATCAGGTTTTTCCCAAGGGCCGGAGTAATACGTACCTAAGGGAGCAGAATAAGGTGTCGAAAATACACCCGCACAGGCCTTTAGTGCTTCCCAATCTGGCAAGCCGGGGCACAGCGATTCAACGTACTCCGGGTACCACCACTCTTCCCGGGTTTTAGCGAAATGGTCCCCCATATCGACCATGCCACCTTCTTCTACCATGCGCTTGAACATATCTGCCATCGTGCCTTCCCATACTTCGACTTGTACATGGGCAAAACCATTCGATAGTGCCCCCCACTGATCGGAGGTAGAAATCGAAAGATAGGCGACCTGGTAACCCATCGACTCAAATACGCTCCCCACCACATGGGATAGCACAATCTGGCTGGTCCAGTTATTAGTGACGATGTTAATCGGCTCCTTGGACTTTAGCTCACTTGCATAAGCAAAATGACATAAAACACAGGAGACAAGCAAACATAGCGTGGCCCGCTTAAAAACATACATTGCAATAACCCGCTCAAATGGAAAAAAGATAGGCAACCTTAACTAAATATAGGAGAGCAATAGGGAGCTGTCGATCTGGCGGGTTTGACGATGCTGGATTAATTCCTTATTCATCCTCACCCTATGCAACCATAGACAGCCCATAAAAAGCGGTTTATTCTCTTCGGCCTTTCCGCTCAATGTTACGTCAACCAGTTTAAGAGGCTTATCGTGTCACGTGCCCCTATTAGCGCAGCGATCATCGCTAAAAATGCCGCCCGAGAATTAGAAGCCTGCCTGCAAAGCATCGCCTGGGTCGATGAAATCGTTTTACTGGACAGCGGCAGCACCGACGACACACTAGAAATCGCCAAACGCTTCAATGTAAAGCTCCACCACAATCACGATTGGCCGGGCTTTGGTCGACAGCGGCAACTGGCACAAAAGCTGGTCAGCAATGACTGGATGTTTATGATCGACGTGGATGAACAAATAACCCCGGAATTACGGCAGAGTATCGAAGCGGTACTCGATAATCCCGATGCAAAAAAAGTGTATCGTTTTAATCGTCTCACTGACTTTTTTGGCCGCTTTATCAAAACCAGCGGCTGGTACCCCGACCGCGTCGCGCGGCTCT
>JBFJVR010000408.1:0-3020 GCA_041624095.1 Oleiphilaceae bacterium | reverse complement strand
GCATGCTCGCCCGCAGCGACCGTCGAACGATACAGCTTGGGAAATGCGCCGGGGAACTCACTCAAGCTGTCAGCGAGGGTATAGCCCTCGAGCACCTTGGAACGAATCGCTAGCATCATGCTGCGTATCGCCGGCTTTTCGCTCTGGCTCGCCACCGCGCTCAAGGTTTCTTCCACCGGGATACCAGACTGGATCAAGGTCGCGATTTGCCGGGTAACCAAGGCCAGATCTTTTACACTGATACTGCGCCGGCTAGAAAATATCGCACCACTGCTCTTTTTCTCGATAGTCTGTTCTACTTCGAGTGGCGCCCAACCCTTCTCTCTTAGCTGCTGTCTAACCTGGCGTGCGCTATCCGCCTCGATGACACCTTTTTTTTGCTTTCCCTTCTGATCGAGGGCCTTGTACTCAAACGCCGACATGCTTAATCCTTGTGAGTCACTCTAACGACTTCTTCGAGCGTCGTTACCCCAGCAAGTATCTTGCTGATACCGTCGGCGTGAATGCTCGGTCCGCAGGCTCGCGCATATTGTTCCAGTTCCAGCTCTCCGGCGCAATTATGAATCAGCTCGCGCATTTTATCGTCGACCTGAACCACTTCATAAATACCCAAACGGCCACGGTAGCCAAGATGATTACATTCAGCGCAGCCATTTGCACGATAGATAACAGGGCGCTCTTTTGGCGACACATTCAAAAAGTCACATTCTGCATCATCAGGTTCAAAGGCTTCACGACACTCGGTACACAGTACGCGTACCAGACGCTGGGCGACAATTCCTACCAGACTTGAGCTGATTAAAAATGGTTCTACGCCCATGTCGATCAAGCGCGTAATCGAGCCAACGGCACTGTTAGTGTGGAGAGTGGATAACACCATGTGGCCTGTAAGACTCGCCTGCACGGCTATTTCTGCGGTTTCGAGGTCGCGAATCTCACCTATCATGACCACGTCCGGGTCTTGGCGTAATATTGCCCTCAAGCCCCTTGCAAAGGTCATATCCACTTTGGTGTTGACTTGGGTTTGCCCTATGCCGGGTAAGTTATATTCAATTGGATCCTCAACTGTGAGTATGTTTCGGCTCCTGTCATTAATTTGCGATAGTCCGGCATACAGCGTTGTGGTCTTACCGGAACCCGTTGGCCCCGTAACCAACATGATTCCATGCGGCCGCGCAATAATGTCTTTTATTGCTTGCAGGTCCCGTTCTGCCATTCCCAGGTGATCGAGACTCAAACGCCCTGCATTTTTGTCGAGCAGTCGCAGCACTATGCGCTCGCCGTTCGCAGAAGGCATTGTCGATACCCGAATATCGACTTCGCGCCCACCGACACGCAGCGAAATACGGCCATCCTGTGGCACGCGCTTTTCAGCAATATCAAGCTTGGCCATGACTTTAATTCGCGAGACCAGCAACGGAGCCAAAGCCCGTTTGGGCTTTACAATCTCGCGTAAAATACCATCGATGCGAAAACGCACTACCAGTTGTTTTTCGAACGTTTCGATATGGATATCTGAGGCATTGGTCTTTACGGCTTCGGTAAGAATCGCATTAATAAGCCTGATAATCGGGGCGTCGTCTTCCTGCTCAAGCAGGTCCTCGGTTTCGGGAACAGAATTCGCCAAACTGGCAAGATCCATGTCATCGCCCAAGCCCTCAACCATTTGCATCGCTTCGGCAGAATCATTTTGATAGGCAAGACCCAGAGCAGATTCAAACTCACCTTCATCTACCAACCTGAACTTTACCTTGCCTTGTGTCACGCGATTCACTTCAGCGAACGCCTGAGGGCTTAGGCCTGCGCGATAAAGCACCTGATAGTGTTGATTATCTCTCAACAGTACAACGCCCTGCTTTTTTGCAAAGGTAAAAGGCAGGCGATCGAACACCTGCTGTGATACTTCTACCTGGTTATCTTGCGTTGCTGGTGCCGACATATTCTGCGTGTCAGTCACGTACCCTCCGGATGGTTGTTATTCTATGCTTGGGCGACAAAGGCTTGGAATTATCCAACGCTATCGGTGCGCCCTACAATAGCACTACACATTAAATCATCGTAAGACGATTTTTTGTTCATTAGGTCTCAGCGTGGTGTTTATTTATGCTTTCGAGCATGCATGCACTGCGCTTAAAGTACAACATTTACGCGCCTCGCTCTGCGGCCGCGCAAATTAACGACGAAGGCAGAGCCTAGCAGTTTTAGTGAAATTAGTTTAGCTGTCAGCTCATGTTTGGCATAAACTGAACAAAAATACTAAATATTCTTGGGCCTTACACGATATAAACCTAAGATAAAACCTATAAGATCCCACCACTTTCTGACCGCTAGGGGGCCAAGTGACGAAATTAATGATGCCGGCGATAATGCTAATGAACCGCCTGACATACAACTATAAATTCACGCTCATTAGCCTTTTGTGGCTCCTGCCTATATTCGGCGTGACTTATTTACTAGTCAGCCAGCTGAATGATTCCATTTCTCGCATTGAGCACGAAGTAAATGGCATTGAAATATACCAGAACACTTTTGACCTTGCGGTAGAAGCACAAGCATATCGTGATTATCGTTCAGTCTCGAAGCAACGTACGATGCCAGACTTGGCACAATTATCACTACGCTTTCGACAAAACATCGACGACCAGCTCTCCACTTTAAACGAGGCCATCGAGACCCAAAAAATTGCCGGGGCTGTTTATATCAAGCAGGTTTCAGAACTCAACCAAGCCTGGGAAAGCTATAAAAGTGACGACAATCAGGAGTCCGATTTTTATACCCAATACCGTTATTTCAGAGAATTCACCGATAAAATCCTGGCGCTTCTAGCGACAACCCTTCAGGTCTCCGGCTTGTCTCAGGACTCGCAGAGCGAAGTCCACGTTTTGCTGGAATTAAGCAGCACCTACCTGATGTCGGCACTTGAAGAACTCGGCTATGCAAGAAGCATCGGTGTTTATGCCCTCAATGAAGGCACCCTTGACTACGTACTGAGTGACAGTTTAAACGAAATCTATGACCGG
>JBFJVR010000407.1:0-3032 GCA_041624095.1 Oleiphilaceae bacterium | reverse complement strand
TCGTCGTCGCCAATCCAGCTTTCGAAGAAGTCGCCGAGTATGTAGAGCTTCTTGGCATCTTGTTGAATCTGGTCCATAAAGAACAGAAACGCCCCAGTAATGTCGGGGCGTGATTCTTCGAGATGCAAGTCTGATATAAAGTAAATCATCTTTGCAGGCAGCGGCGTTATTCTGCGCTTGCTTCGATAATGCTGGCCGATTCGATGACGACATCGTCTACCGGTACATCTTGGTGGCCGGCTTTGGTGGTGGTGGGCGTTGCTTTAATTTTCTCAACGACGTCCATGCCATCTACCACTTTACCGAATACTGCGTAACCCCAGCCTTCCATTGTTTCAGCGGTATGATCCAGAAAGCTGTTGTCTTTTACGTTGATAAAAAACTGAGCTGATGCTGAGTTAGGGTCCATGGTGCGTGCCATAGCAATGGAACCGTTTACGTTGCTAAGACCGTTTTTGGCTTCGTTTTCGATGGGCTCGCGTGTTTGCTTTTGCTTCATGTCGGGTTCAAAACCACCGCCCTGAATCATGAAATTACTGATTACGCGATGAAAAATAACGCCGTCGTAAAATCCGTCTTTCACGTACTGCTCAAAGTTCTTTGCTGTAACGGGTGCTTTTTCGTGGTTAAGCTCTAGGGTGATATCGCCAAAATTGGTTTTCAATAAAATCATGAGGGTCTCTTACTTGCAGAAGTTTGCGATTAAATAGCGCAGCATTGTAGCGGATTGCGCCGAAAACCAAAACCCGCGAAATCCCTAAGCTGGTCATCAATATTAAAGTGCGCTAGGTAGCCTTTCCGCTTCCGATTGGGAGCAGAATAGTGAGGAAGCGTGACTTTCGGTCATTGTGCTTTTTTCACTTATGTCTTATCGTAAATGTTTTGGGCCCCGGTATGCATGGGTGAAACTCGATGACTGCACAGCTAATATGCCGCAGTAGTCGCCGAATGCCCCTTGCAGGTTTGCGAATAGTCTAAGTAGAGAGAGTGCATGATTCTAGGAATGAAAGATAAGTCCCTGGCCGATATAAGAGCCCTGATGCCAAAGTTGCCCCAACACATGCTAAGTATGAATACGATTAAGGTGCCTGATGCCTTGGGGACGGTTACCACCATTGAAAGCTCACAAGAGGTCAACCCGGCTTCGGTAGGTATGACGCACGAGGGTGTTGAGGCAATATGGCGCTCGGTTGAAGGTATTTACAAAACCGGTACTCACCCCGGTATATCCTTGTGTTTCAGGCGCAAAGGCGAAGTTATCCTGCATCGGGCGATAGGCCATGCTCAGGGGAATGGGCCGCATGCTCAGCGTTCCGAATTCAAGGCTTTGATGCGACCGGAGACGCCAGTTTGCCTCTTCTCGGCATCCAAAGCAGTGACTGCATTGCTAATGCATTTGTTGAATGAAGATAAGCTGATAGACCTGTACGACCCAATCAGTTTTTACGAGCCAGAGTTCGGTCAATGCGGTAAGAAGAATATCACCATTCATCAGGTCTTATCGCATCGTAGCGGTGTGCCGGGCTTGCCAGAGGGCTTGCCGGTCGAAACGCTTTGGGATAACGACACGATCTGGCGTTTGCTGTGTGAGGCTGAGCCGGACTCTCCGCGGGGTGATTTGCTTGCTTATCATGCGCTTACTGGCGGGTATATTCTGGAAAGAGTGGTCAATAAGGTAACCGGCAAGAGTATTCAGGAATTTCTCGATGAACGCATTCGCAAGCCGATGGGAATGAAGTACTTCCGCTACGGGATAGATGCAGAGCATCAGGAATATGCTGCGGATAACTATATGACCGGTATGAAGCCTTTCTTTCCGGTTTCTCACCTGATTAAGCGAGCCTTGGGTGGGCCCTTGGACTTGGTGCAAGAGGTAAGTAACGACCCCAAATTCAAGCGTGCGGTTATTCCCGCAGGCAATATCTATGGTACGGCTGAAGAGATGGGGCGTTTTTTCCAGATGATGTTGAACGGTGGCGAGTGGCAGGGGGTGCGCATATGTGACCCGATGACCATTAAGCGGGCAACCCAAGAGCATGCATCGCTGCAGTTTGACCGCACCTTGATGTTGCCGATGCGCTATAGTGCGGGTTTGATGCTGGGTGGCGAACCCTTTGGCATGTGGGGCAAGCACAGCGCCAGAGCCTATGGCCATATCGGGCTGATCAATAAGCTTTGCTGGGCCGATGAAGCGAGGGACATTTCAGTGTCCTTGCTGACCACGGGTATTCCTATTGTGGCAAATAATATTCCTTCTCTGGTTCGGTTTATGAATGAAATCGATCGACATTGCCCTCGCGACTCATAGCTAAAAGAGGGTGCTGGCGACATAGTACTTTCGTTGAACGCGGCTAATTCGCTATAATGCCGCGTTTTATTTTTCCCGGAAGTCGCCGCCAGTATGTCACAGTCCGAATCTGTCAAAGCACGTCATTTCCTTCAGAACGTTATTGAAGAAGATATCGCCAGCAATAAGCACGGTGGGCGCGTCGTCACGCGTTTTCCTCCAGAACCGAATGGTTATTTACACATTGGCCACGCGCGCTCAATCTGGTTGAATTTTGGCCTTGCTGAGGAGTTTGGCGGTCAATGTAATCTTCGTTTTGATGACACCAATCCCGAAAAAGAATCTCAGGAATATATCGATGCAATTCAAGAAGACGTGCGTTGGTTGGGCTATGAATGGGCGGGTGAGGTTAAATTTGCCTCCAATTACTTTGATCAGCTCTATGAATGGGCGATTCATTTAATCAAGGCGGGCAAGGCCTATGTTTGCCACTTGAGTGCTGAGCAGGCGAGTGAATATCGCGGTTGGGCGACAAAACCCGGCAAAGAAAGCCCTTACCGGGAGCGTACTGTAGAAGAAAATCTTCGCTTGTTAGAGCAAATGAAGCAGGGTGAGTTCGATGAAGGCGCGTGTGTATTGCGCGCCAAGATCGATATGGCTTCACCGAATATGAACCTGCGCGACCCAATACTGTACCGGATTCGTAAAGTCCCCCATCACCAAACTGGCGATAAGTGGTGTATAT
>JBFJVR010000406.1:0-3049 GCA_041624095.1 Oleiphilaceae bacterium | reverse complement strand
GGCTCGACCATTACGGATATTGTTAAGGCTAGTGGTTTGTCGGTCGGCACATTTTATAATTATTATGGCGATAAGGACTCTGTGTTTGCCGAGTTAGTGTCTGAATTGTTGACTGACGCCCGAGAAGCATTGAATAAAGCGCGCAATGACGCTGAGTCTCTTGAAGAGTTTATCATTGGCGCGTTCGTCGCTTATGGCCGAGTGATCGCAGCGAACCCTAATATGCAAAACCTGATGGCGAAAAATACCAATGCGTTTCGGCAGTTTGTGTTTGGCGGAGGAGAAATCGCCGGGATTGTTGCAGATCTCGAAAGTGATATGGCACAAGCGATTGAAAAAGGCTTGTTGCCGAACTTTCCAGTTCGCCTTATGACCTCAGCCATGATCGGGGCCGGTTCTGAAGTCTTCTCGATGCATGAAGAGTCGTCACAAACGGAGCCCGATGAGAAAGCACGATTTTTGGGAGAGCTCTTTCTCGGCGGGATCGAGCGTTTGGCATCGAAGTGTTGATTCTTACATTTTGTTCATGGTCTGAACTTTTTATATCGCCCTGAGTCTCAAGCACCGGTTCAGAGAAACAATCTGAAGAATATGACCACTCACGATTAACTACCAGCAAAGGATACTCACATGAATAATGCAAAATCGATCACCAAGACGGCCGTTGCCAGCATGATAGCAGCCGGCGTGATGGCCGCTTCCAGCGATGTGCTGGCAGGCAAGCCAGGGTTCGAAAAGTGCAAAGGCATTGTTAAAGCAGGCATGAATGACTGTGGTACAAGTGCTCACAGCTGCGCCGGTCAGGCGAGCAAAGACGCCCACCCAGAAGAGTGGATTTATGTTCCTGAAGGCACTTGCGCCAAGATCGTTAAACCCGCAGCAAAATAAGCGCTAAAGGTTCTCAGTGTTACCAATGCCTTCGTCGCTCGACAATGAATTAATCTTGAAGGATGTCGGCATTGGACTTAGACCCCAGCATTATCAAACTATTCTCGCAGATTTGCCCAAGGTTCCGTGGTTCGAAGCGCTGACTGACAATTACATGAACGACGGTGGTTTGCCTCTTCATTATCTACAACTGATCCGTTCTCATTATCCAATAAGTTTTCATGGAGTGGGGCTGTCTATTGGCTCAAGTGACCCCTTAGACCCGCAATACCTTCAACGCTTGAAGTCCCTTATCGATCGTTTTCAGCCAGCGCATATCTCAGACCACCTCTGTTGGTCAGCAATCAATGGTTTGCACGGTAATGACTTGTTTCCAATACCATACACTCAAGAGGCGATCAAACATGTTGCGCAGCGTATTGATGCGGTGCAGAACTTTCTTGGCCAGCGCATCTTGATCGAAAATGTGTCCAGCTATTTGAGTTACCAAGAAAGCGAGATGAGTGAGGCGGAGTTTCTCGCCGAAGTCCTTGTTGAAGCAGATTGCTACCTCTTGTGCGACGTCAACAATATTTATGTTAGTGCAGTTAATCATGGGATTTCTGCTCAGGACTATCTTCAGCACTTGCCCGCCGAACGAGTGAAGGAAATGCATTTGGCGGGTTTCGAAGATCAGGGAGATTATCTCCTCGACACGCATGGCGAAGCAGTTCATGAGCCTGTATGGGCGCTTTACCAGCTCGCCCTTGAGCGTTTCGGAAGCGTGCCTGCATTAATAGAATGGGATACCAACATTCCCGATTTTGAGGTGCTCGAAGCCGAACGCGATAAGGCACAAGCAATGATGGAGGCCCAGCATGCCAAGGTCCGGACTTGAACGACGATATGCGCAGTTTATGCAGGGCATCTATGGCGCAGAGACTCAGGCAAACGAGTGGGTTAAAGCAAGTGACAAACTGAGTGCCGAAGCACATTTTGCGATTTACAGAAGTAGCGTATGGGGCAATCTCAGCAAGGCTCTGGCAGATATTTTCCCCGCGGTACAGCGTTGTGTTGGCGAGCGTTTTTTTTCCGCTATGGCATCACGCTATATAGAACGATTCCCTTCAAGGTCCGCGAGTCTGGATAATTACGGCGAACATTTAGCCGACTTTATTCTTGGCTTTGAGCCATTGAAGGAGTATCCCTATTTGGCTGATCTGGCTTGTTTGGAGTTGGCTTGGCATCGCGCCTTTCACGCTGGAGATAGCGCGCCACTAGACCTTAAACGGCTTGCTGACCTGAGCGTAGAGCAACATGAAAGGCTCATTTTCAAGCTCCCCTTGGGAAGCAAGCTCTTAGAGTCGAATTATCCGATTAAATTGCTATGGGACGAAAACCGCTGGCGCGAACCGGAGCATCCCATCGAGCTGCGCAGCGGAGACTATCGTTTGCTCGTTTGGCGCAATGGTTTGGAGACTTGCATTGATGAATTAGCCGAGAGTGAGTTTGATTTTCTTCGCGAGATAGAAAAACAGCAAAAATTTGGAACGATTTGCACGCAACTGTTGTCGAAATACCCTCATGAAGTTCTGAATAAGCTGGCTGCTAAAGCGGTCTCTACAGGCTGGATTTCAGACTTCCATATTTAGCACTCAGTTGATGAATAACAAGCAGGAAGCCTTATGCCCCCGACCCAACGATTTGCCGCGCTTTATCTTAAAATTACCCATGGTGTTGATTACAGCCAAATAGCGGTAAGTTTGCTGTTCCGTTTGTACCTTGCGAACGTTTTTTTCTCCTCAGGCTTAACCAAGATTAAAACCTGGGATAGCACCCTTGGCTTGTTCGAATACGAATATGCGGTGCCGCTCATTCCCTTTCAGCTCGCAGCGTATATGGCGACCTTTGCGGAGCTGGTTTTTCCCGTCTTGCTGGCCGTAGGTTTTGCGTCACGATTCAGCGCTGCTGCGTTATTCATACTCAACTGGGTAGCCGCTATTTCATATCCTGATCTGAGCCCCGCAGGACTAAACGACCACTATTTTTGGGGTGCGATGTTGCTGGTTCTATTTAGTTATGGGCCCGGCAAGCTGTCGCTGGACCATTGCTTGCGGCAACGCTTTTTCAAGCACCTTTAATTTAAGCCTGCCTCTGTTGTGTGCTTGTGTTGCGCGCCCGT
>JBFJVR010000405.1:0-3063 GCA_041624095.1 Oleiphilaceae bacterium | reverse complement strand
TTTTAGCTGCACCTTTTAAAAGGCGCGTCCACTATATGGATTCCTCGGCTTTTGTCAATGCGTGGGCGCCGACCACGCAATAAATCCAATAATGTGAGTTATTTAGCGGTTTGTATTTGTTTCTTATAGTCCCTATAATTCTGTGCCCAAAATTAGAGGGTCAAAATAGATGGTGATCTGGCAGTGCGTTTGCTGCGTTCTTTATCTATAGTGAATCCATAATTAAAAAGGTTGCAAAGCAACTGGCTGAGTTTGATGCGTAAATCTAACCCGGCCGAGTGAGTGCTTTGTTTAAATAGGGGCTCATGCCATCTGGAGAGAGTATATGTGCTGTGAACAATAAACGACCCGTCAATCTAGACCTCACAAAGTTTAGTTTTCCTTTGCCCGCACTAACGTCAATTGTGCACCGTGTTACGGGTGTTGCCCTGTTCGTGGGTGTGGCAATCCTTATGTACGCCCTGCAGCTATCGCTTAGCAGTGATCAGGGGTTTAACCAAGTGAAAGAATGCCTCGATGGCTTTTTCGTTAAGTTGATCATCTGGGGGGTGGTTTCTGCGCTCCTTTACCACTTGGTCGCTGGCATTAAACACCTCCTGATGGACTTGGGGATCGGAGAAACGCTTGAGGGCGGTGTTCTCGGGGCGAAAATTACAATAGTGGTTTCGGTTATTTTGATTGTGTTAGCGGGGGTTTGGTTATGGTAGCCAGTATTACTAATTTTGGCAGAAACGGTTTATATGATTGGTTGATGCAGCGTGTTACTGCCGTTGTACTTGCCGCTTACACCATCTTTTTGCTTGCTTATCTAGTGATGAACCCTGAGCTTGACTATCCGCAGTGGGCTACCTTGTTCGAAGCTACTTGGATGCGCATCTTTTCTCTGATGGCGATTTTATCTCTCGGAGCCCATGCCTGGATAGGTTTGTGGACCATATCCACCGACTATATCAAGTCGACAGGCGTACGATTTATTTTTCAAGCTGCATGCGGACTCGTTATGTTCGTATACGTGGTTTGGGGTATTCAGATTTTGTGGGGACTGTAAGCAATGACAAAACTTAGAACCTTGAATTATGACGCTATCGTCATTGGTGGCGGTGGTGCAGGTATGCGAGCAGCCCTGCAATTGACTGAGTCAGGCGTTAAAACGGCCTGTATTACTAAGGTTTTCCCCACGCGTTCACATACTGTTTCTGCACAGGGTGGTATCACCTGCGCAATCGCAAGTGCTGACCCGAACGATGATTGGCGCTGGCATATGTACGACACAGTTAAGGGCTCAGACTATATCGGAGACCAGGACGCGATTGAATACATGTGCTCGGTCGGCCCGCAAGCTGTTTTCGAACTCGACCACATGGGCTTACCGTTCTCGCGTACTGAAGCGGGTCGGATCTACCAGCGACCATTTGGTGGGCAGTCAAAAGGCCCGGATAACCCGACTCAGGCAGCGCGAACCTGTGCAGCAGCGGATCGAACGGGGCATGCTTTGTTGCATGCGCTGTATCAGGGTAATTTAAAAGGCGGCACGACCTTCCTGAATGAATGGTACGCCGTCGATCTGGTTAAAAACCAAAAGGGCTCGGTCGTTGGTGTGATCGCCATCTGCATTGAAACTGGCGAAACGGTTTACGTTAAAGCCAAGGCAACCGTCATGGCGACCGGTGGTGCTGGCCGAATTTATCAGTCTACCACCAATGCACTGATCAATACTGGCGACGGTATGGGTATGGCCTTGCGTGCAGGCTTTCCCGGACAGGATATGGAAATGTGGCAGTTCCACCCAACGGGCATCGCTGGCGCAGGTGTGCTGGTAACAGAAGGCTGTAGGGGAGAAGGTGGATATCTGGTCAATAGCGAAGGTGAGCGTTTTATGGAGCGTTACGCGCCGAACGCAAAAGACCTCGCGGGTCGGGATGTCGTTGCCCGCTCCATGGTGATGGAGATTTTGGAAGGTCGCGGCTGTGGCCCTAATAAAGATCACGTTTTATTGAAGCTCGACCACTTGGGCGAAGAAACCCTCAACTTGCGACTGCCAGGTATCTGCGAGCTGTCAAAGACTTTTGCGCACGTCGACCCTGTTAAAGCACCGGTTCCGGTTGTACCAACCTGTCACTATATGATGGGCGGTATTCCTACTAATATTGGTGGTCAGGCGATTACGCAAACTGCGGCGGGTCAAGACGAAATTGTTGAAGGCCTATATGCCTGTGGTGAAGCGGCCTGTGTATCTGTACACGGTGCAAATCGTCTGGGTGGTAATTCCTTGCTTGATCTTGTGGTGTTTGGTCGCGCTGCCGGTTTGCAGATTGAAAAATCATTGCGTGAAGGCTTCTCGACTGATGATGCTTCAGAATCTGATGTTGAGCAGGCGCTGTCTCGTCTTGACAGGCTTAATTCTTCAACTGGTGGCGAAAGCGTTGCCCAAGTGCGAGCTGATCTGCAAAGTACAATGCAGCTGTATTTTGGTGTATTCCGTGAGGGCGAGAGTATGCAGAAAGGTCTTAAAATGCTGGACGAGATTGGCGAGCGTGCTAAAAACACCCACCTCGAAGATAAAAGCTCTGCATTTAACACTGCGCGTATCGAAGCGCTTGAACTCGACAACCTCTTCGAAGTTGCCTACGCAACAGCGGTTTCTGCTGAAGAGCGTAAAGAAAGTCGTGGCGCCCATGCGCGTAACGATTTCACCGAGCGTGATGATGAGAACTGGTTGAAGCATTCAATGTACTTCCCAACGGACAAAAAAGTGACTAAGCGCGACGTTAATTTTTCGCCCAAAACAGTTGAAGCATTTCCACCAAAAGTACGGTCTTATTAAGGGGAGAGTGAAGAGATGTTGGTAAGTATATATCGCTATAATCCTGAAAAGGATCAAACCCCTTACATGGAAGATGTCGAGGTGGCTATCCCGGAAGGTCAGGATCTGATGGTTCTGGACGTATTGGCCCTAGTGAAGGAAAAAGACCCTTCGTTGGCTTATCGCCGTTCATGTCGTGAAGGTGTTTGTGGTTCGGACGGTTTGAACATGAATGGCAAAAATGGCTTGGCTTGTATCAC
>JBFJVR010000404.1:0-3067 GCA_041624095.1 Oleiphilaceae bacterium | reverse complement strand
CTTCTTACCATGAGCAGTATTCCGGTCGCGATGTAGCTCGGCATTGAAAATAACATGAGCATGCTCACCTGTGAGCATATTGCTGTAACGCAGAGTGACACCAGGCGACTGATTAGCTCTGTATATACCGGTGGTGTACCCACAATACGCAAACAGGGTTTGGCCGGATTCAGCCGCAATATCACGCAGTAATTGATCGGACTTAGCTAGCAGCCACTCATCAGGCACCACAATGCCGCTCGCCGCCTCAACCACCAAGCGACCACCCTCAACGGCGACCCGATCTCCCCGCGACAATAAACTTTGTAACAGGCTCATATCAACCGAGTGACGTTGAAGGTTCTAACACTTGCACGGATACAATTCGAGGCTCGCTAGATACCGGCGTCGCCCAATCACCAATACCGCTAACAACAAGCAACTCAGCTTCTGCCCGGCTTTCCGCAACGACTGCGACGCGACTGGAAAATGTCTGCTGCACTTTGACTAGATAGGTATTCATCACGCCACCTCGTTATTACTGGCAGCGATACGCTCAGCAATCCATCGGTCAATACTGCTTTCTGTCCAGGCAACAGTGCGGCCCACCAAAAAAATAGGCTTGGGGAATTTGCCCTTACTAATGAGGGCGTAGATAGTACTGCGTGAAAGCCCAGTACGGGCCTCTACTTGTTTGCGGCGCAATAACGCCTCTCGGATTTCCTCTGCCATTGCAATACTCCAGTATTTAGTCGCCGCCACGGGAATCGTGTGGCGTTGAGTGGAGTATTCAAGATTTATAGATACAGGAGAATGCACCGAGCGAGCACGGTGTACACTCTGCGCGCACGGGGCTATAAATTAACCTGAAGAATTAAATTCCTTTAGCCACTTGTCGATTGTTCGCTCTTTGATTGGTATTAGCCGAGCAATTTCCGAAGCTGCAGCAGCGCGACTACGAAACCTGTGCCGATTCTTTTCGTAATGATCCAAAGCTTCTTGCTTTAATTCCCGATGCTCACGGTGACGGGCGTTGGCTGCACTTTGCGCTGAAAATAATGATGATAGATTTGCTACTTCGAGAAAGTTTACCCCCTCCCAAATATCTCTAGCCTCAGCATATACCCCAACAGCGCGAGCACTCGGAGGCTTTTCATCAACAACCAGCTTACTTAATACACTTAGCACCATCACAGCAACCGCTTCTTTAAACGCTGACTGCAACCCTTTAGGTACAGTGATGGCAACCGATGGACGCGCTAATAGCTTTACAAACTCGATACGCTCCATACTGTAAATTTCAGCATCATCCAGCAACCTACCATCAATTGACGCAATACGATTACTCCCTTCAGAAAAATTCTCATAAAGATAATAATCACGCAGATCCTCAATACCACATAAGGTCGCGCTCAAATAAGTATGGATGTCTCGACGGTCACGCGAAGCATAGATGCCCGCTTCATCGATTTTAAGAAAGGCAAACGCGTCAAAACCGAGCTTCCATGCGCGCCAAGAATGATGCGATTGCCTACCATCTAAACAAAAGAATTCCGCTAACTCCTGCTCGTCAATAGACTGATTACAGAATGTTCGGATCAAATCGATCCCGTTGCCACCTGAGCTAACTGATCGATTTATTCCGCTTACCTTTGTGAGGTCCAACAAATCACTATACATATCAACCAAACCTCACAGGAATGACATTACTCTGCTTTTCCTGCTTTTCCAGAAAGTCAGCCCACCACTGCATCATTTTGCGCCGGTCACCCAAATATTCAGCGTGGTGGGTGTAAGCGGCCCGAACCTTATTGCGCTCAATATGAGCGAGCTGACGTTCAATGGCATCACGATTAAACCCTGCCTCATTTAAAGCGCTTGCAGCCGTCGCACGAAAGCCGTGTGCCGTCGCGCGCCCCTTGTAGCCCATGCGATTTAGCGCTCCAGTCATGGTGTTTTCCGAAATCGGCTGCCAGTGCTTGCGCTCCCCTGGAAAGAGTAACTCCCTGCCACCAGTAAGTGGTCGCAACTCCTCTAATAGCGAAATAGTCTGGCGAGTTAATGGGACAACGTGAGCGGTCTTCATCTTCATCCGCGCAGCAGGAATCCGCCAAATTTTGTCTTCCAGGTCGAACTCATCCCAGCGAGCTCCGCGAAGCTCTCCAGGCCGGACAAAAGTGAGCAAACAAAAGCGCAGGGCGTAGACCGTGACAGCAGCGCCATCATAAGCATTAAGATGACGATAGAATTCGGGTAACTCTTCCCGAGGAATTGACGCGCGGTGATGCACTACGGGAGCCGAAAGAGATTCTCTAGGGTCAATACTTACGGATTTGTCGTATTTGCACAGACTGAGCTGCACAGCGTAGCGGTAGATGGATTTGATCCGCTGCAATACGCGACCGGCCTGCTCACGAGAGCCAGCGTCATCAATGCTTTTCACTACCGCTAGTATGTCTGCTGTTTCAATATCTGAAATCGGCAAGTCGCCAATTTGAGGAAAGACAAGACGCTCGAGCGTATCCCACACCCGTTTCGCGTGGAGTATCGACCACTTGCCTTCGACATTATCGAACCAAGCTGCGGCCACTGCCTTGAACGAGCGCTCTTGCTCAAGCACCTTTCGCCGCTTTTCCTGTTTTCGCTCGCGAACTGGATCAACACCAGCCTTAAGTTTGACCTTGGCATCATGTGCCAAGCTCCGGGCTTCAGGGCCTTTTACTTGCGGATACACACCGAGTGACAACTCTTTGCCCTTACCATTTATACGGTAACGCAATTGCCAGTATTTAGAGCCATTCGGGTGCACGAGAAGAAACAGTCCCACGCCATCGGTGAGCTTATAAGGTTTATCACGGGGAGCTGCATTGCGGATTTCGAGGTCGGTTAGCGGCATAGTGTGGGTAAAACGTCCTTGTGGGTAAATTTTTACCCACAAATTTACCCACTTTTACCCCTAGATTGCAATAGACCACCTAGGACACCTACAGACACCAATTCGTCTAGAGGCTTTGATTTTACTGGGCTTCCAGACTTACTTGGAATTCTAAAAGCTCTTTATTGGTGCCGAAGGCGGGACTTGAACCCG
>JBFJVR010000403.1:0-3088 GCA_041624095.1 Oleiphilaceae bacterium | reverse complement strand
GATTCAGGTCGACTTCCTTCATATCGGTTGGTGGATAATTCTGAGTTTTATAACTGGGGGTATCTTGGGCTTGCTAGTGCTTATTCCTAGTGTCATAGGGCGCGGCGCCCTGATCCGCAGTTACCAAAAGAAACTCGAACGGCAGGACGAAGCCTTGCTGCGTTCGAAAGGGGATGCATAGCGGGTAAGCAATGGAAACAGGGCTGATATGGTTATTTCTTTTTTTGGCCCTGGCTATTGGGTGGGTGCTGGGGCTGTTATCGAAGTCCAAGTCTGAGGCTTCAGTGCTGAAATATGAGGCGCCAAAAGAGTTTAAACACCGCTTACAACTTCTTTTTGATTCCTATAATGATGAATCGCTCGACCAGTTTATCCAATCCTTGGAAGTCTCTCCCGAAACCGTTGCGATCCATATTTCAATCGGCAAGCATTTTCGTACTCAAGGTGAGGTCGAAAAAGCGATTTTGATCCATCAGAATCTTATGGCTCACCCGGAGCTTTCAGAGCAAGCGTCTGCTCCTGTCATTTACGAACTATCGAAAGATTACAAAGTTGCTGGTTTATTCGACCGCGCGGAATCGCTGTTAAAACAGCTGAGTGGTATCCGTGAGTACCAGCTAAAAAGCCGTAAACTCTTGCTCGAAATTTATGAGCAGGAAAAAGAATGGCAAAACGCCATCGACACCGGCTTACAAATGGAACTGAGAAAACACCCTGAGCTTAGCTTGAAGGTGGCCTATTACTGCTGTGAGTTAGCGCAGGAACAGCTGTCTACAAATGATGTTCTTGCTGCTCGGCAACAACTCAAAAAGGCCCTGTCTGTTAATAAATACTGTATTAAGGCCTATATGATGTTGGCTGAGCTGGATATGGGGCAGGGTGACTATCGTCAGGCTATTGTGCAGTTGAAACGTGTCGCTGAATACAGTCCCGAAAACATCAGCCTTATTCTGCCCTTGTTGCTAAGTTGCACCCAGGCAACTGACAGTTATGAGCGATACCGGGATTATCTTCAATTATTGTTGCACGAGACGGGTCAGGTGAATATCCTGCTGGCCATTGTTGAGTCCTTGCGGTGCGAGGGGCGCGACGCCGAAGCGCTCACCTATTTAAAGGATAGAACGGTTAATGCGCCGTCCTTAACTGCCTTATACGAGCTTTTGTCACATCGCGAACCCGATGATGAGTTGTCGCTGGATGTTATTTCGGTCATCACTCGGGTTATTGAAAAGATGTCGCAAGAGAGAGTCGCGTATCAGTGTGGCCAATGTGGCTTCTCGGGCAGTAGTTTGCATTGGCAATGCCCCAGTTGTAAAACTTGGCAGTCGGTTAAGCCTTGCGTGGAGTACGAAAGTGATTTTGGCAGCGCAACACAGTCACCAAGGGTCGATCACCCTTGATCATGAAAAGTAGGAAAGCGGTATGAGTTCGATACACAGTAGCGTTGGGTCTCCGGTCATTGTTGCGCTGGATTTTCCCAGTATGGACGATGCATTGAACATGGCTAATATGCTTGACCCCACGTATTGCCGGGTCAAGGTTGGTAAAGAGTTGTTTACCCGTTGCGGGCCAGTGATTGTTGAACAGCTCCATGCACTTGGCTTCGAGGTATTTCTCGATTTGAAATTTCACGACATACCCAATACCACTGCAAATGCAGTCGCTGTTGCGGCGGACCTGGGCGTTTGGATGGTTAACGTCCATGCATCCGGAGGGCGGCGCATGATGGAAGCCTGTGCCGAAAAACTAAGTGCTTTCAAGCAGGCGCCAAAATTGATTGCCGTAACGGTGCTCACCAGCATGCAGGCTGAAGATCTAGCCGACCAGGGCTTGTCTGTTTCACCCTTGGAGCAAGTCATGAGGCTGGCGCGCTTGAGTCATGACACAGGTATGGATGGCGTGGTGTGCTCCTCACACGAAGTTGCAATGTTAAGAGCTGAAATAGGCAGTGAATTCAGTTTGGTGACGCCAGGTATTCGCCCTGCTTTCGCCGCGCTTAATGATCAAAAGAGGGTGATGTCGCCTGCGCAGGCAATGCTGGCCGGCGCTGATTACTTGGTAATTGGTCGTCCGATAACACAGCACACCGACCCTCAGCAGGCGCTGGAATTGATTGCCGCCGAGTTGGCTGGCTAATCGAAGACGATGAGACTAAGGCTTTCTGGGGTGCGCTTATTGAGCTTGCTGTTAGTGCTATGTTTTTGCATGGCAGCACGCGCCGAAAGCGACAAGGCAGGCTTAGATGGCTTCCCTGGCGAGTTGCGTTGGCAAGGCGATCGAGAGGTGGTGTTGCGCTTAAGCGGCGTAGCCCTGCGCGAAATATTTTTCTTTGACGTTTACTACATAGCGCACTATCTCGAATATGGTGCCGGTGAGGCCAGTACCTGGGACGCGATCGATACGCCAGAAGCCCTGCTGGCACAGCCTTTGGTTAAGCAGATTGTCATACGCTATGCGCGGGATATTGATGCAGCCAAACTTAAACAGGTTTTGCGTGACAGTTTTATCCAAGCCTGTAGACCGGAGCAGTGGCCCAGGCTGCAAGCCAAGCTCGAAAAGTTACTATCCGGAATAGATCAGCCTATCGTTGAAGGGCAGGAATTGACCCTGGTTTGGGAGGCATTGAGCCTGCATGTTTATCTCGAGGGTGAAAGCGTGTTCACCTTAAATGATGCAGAATTTGCGGAGGTGTTATGGTCTATCTGGCTCGGGCCCCGTTCTGTCATCGATCGCAGCGACCTGTTGCGCTTTATTCCAAAGATCGCAAAACATTTGTAATTTCGAGTAAGTATTCACGAAATAGTTTACGGAACCTTGCTATAACTGTTGTGATAGCCCATCGGCATTGGGCTATAGGAAAACGCTTGTGGTGCTGGGCTAAGGTCGCTTAGAAGGAGTGGTAAGGTGAAGAAAATAGCCGGGGAATTGAAGTGTAGCCGTTTTGTCGTACCGTACCGTGTTTATGGCTCGGGCACTCGCACGATAGTCTGCCTTGGTGGTGCGAAGCAGACCATGTCGGCCTGGAAATCATTTATTAGCTATTTTCAGCGTGACTATCGCGTGCTGGTCTTTGATATGCCGGGGCAGG
>JBFJVR010000402.1:0-3101 GCA_041624095.1 Oleiphilaceae bacterium | reverse complement strand
ACGGAAAGTGGAGTGGCTCGAGGTGCATGATGATTTAGAAGCCCTGATTGACCGACAACGCATAGAAAACGTCGAAACCAGCACACACGAACTCATTGACCTACACAGTGAAATTTCGTTGATACGCTCCTACCTGGCTCGTAGCCACTCCGACTTACGTGGAGCGACAGAGCTAACCAAACGCGTGCTCGAGGAACTCGACAACACCAACATGCCCTTGAAGTCAGTAACCTATTACGGTATCGGCTTGGATAGTTTCACAGTGGGCGACCTGGAGTCAGCGGTTTCGGCATTAAACTCGGCAATTGAACACGGTAAACGAGAGCATAAATATACCACGGTGCTTTCCAGTAGCGGCCTGCTTGGGTGGATCTACTTTTATCAGGGTAAACTCGAACTTGCGCTCGAGACCGGCATACAAAACCAGCAATGGAACGTGAGCTATAATGACCCCTCGCAACCCCGGGTTATATCGTGCTGGCAAAATACCGTACTGGCAATGATTTACATTGAACTGGCTGAGTACACCATCGCTGAAAGCTATATAAACCCGCTGCTAAACCACCTTGAAGTAGGTACGGAACCGGGCTTACATATACTCATTCAGTACACTAGAGCAAGCTATCTGTTCGCACGCAAAGACTGGGTTAAAGCTATTGAGTGTTTGGATGATGCCTTGCATATCTATCACCATAAGAAAGAATCTATCGTTTTTGAGCCGCCAAGCTTAAGCGCGCTAAAAGCCCGCTGCCTGCTGGGCATGGGGCAAGTAGACAAGGCAGAATTGGTAATTAACGAGCTCGACAGTACGACCATTAATGCAATCCCGCTGAACTTCGAAGACATTAACTTGAGCAAAGCTCGAATATATCTGGAACAGAAACGCTACGCCCTTGTACTCGAAATGGCGGAGCGCTTGATCGAACAAACAACAAGCAAGCACCATATTTACCATCTTATCCAAGCGCTAACCATCAAGGCAATGGCTCAGCTGTTCTCCGATGACAAGGAAGGCGCTCGCGAGTCAATATCACAGTCCTTACTGCTCGCATCGCAGGACGGTTTTCTTTCGATTTATACCAACGAAAGCCAGACGATCGCGCAGGTTCTCAGTTTGTGCTCTGACCCCACCATTCCCGATACCTATCTCCAGAAGCTCAGTCACGAGCTGGGCCTTCATCAAGAGAAAACCACCCAACCTTCTGCACTGCCCGGCGCAGCCGCGCTAGAAAGCAACCTGCAGCTGCTCGAACCGCTAAGCCAGCGTG
The DNA here is from genome assembly GCA_041624095.1 of Oleiphilaceae bacterium. Classification (GTDB taxonomy): domain Bacteria; phylum Pseudomonadota; class Gammaproteobacteria; order Pseudomonadales; family Oleiphilaceae; genus PZPK01. The sequence goes on along the minus strand of JBFJVR010000402.1, from coordinate 1,833 downwards.
AGCTAGAGGTATTGAGCCTTATTGACAAGGGGCTGGCGAACAAGGAGATTGCCTTAAAGCTTGACCTTGCGCCTGCGACAGTCAAGGCGCATATACGCAACCTGTACGGCAAAATTTCAGCCAAAAGCAGGACCGAAGCCTTATCTAAGGCCCGCCAACTGGGGCTGATTTAAGCCCCGAGCACGCCAAACAGCGCATAACACACGAAGCCCTGGCAATTAACAAAGCCTCAAACCATAATTAGCAGCGGCTTCAGTGTGACCTACATCACATTATTAAGGCATAAAGAATCGACTAAGCCCTTTGGACGATCTAATTACGCCCCCCTAAGCCCTAAGATAGGCAACATCGAGATTTGGTTAGTTGAGCAGAAAATTCAGGCCTTTCTGCTTAGCTCTGTTTTCCGATCAGGGCCTCCTTACAACGCCCTTCTTGTGAACGCGGTGATTTGATATGTTCGGCATCAAATCACCGTTTTTTTTTGCCCGGAATTCGGCAAAGATTAGTTTCTCAACACGCTATAGGGCGGCAAAGATTGAATCAGCATACTGCCATAGCGACGCGTCACTAAGCGATTATCGAGTATGGTAATTTGGCCACGGTCTTCTTCTGTACGAATCAAGCGGCCACATGCTTGTATCAACCTGAGGCTTGCCTCGGGCACTGACACTTCCATAAACGGGTTCCTGCCCTGCAACTCCAGCCATTCACTAACGCTCTGCTCCAAGGGGTCATTGGGAACCGCAAAGGGTATTTTAGCAATCATGACATGAGTCAGATATTTGCCTGGCAAGTCTATCCCTTCTGCCAAAGAGGCCAAGCCAAACAAAATACTTCTTTGGCCCGCATCAATGTGAGCCCTATGGGTTCTCACGAGTTCTTGCTTACTCAGTTCATCCTGGGTGATGATGTCTTCGCGAAATTCCCGGTCTAGCTGATAGTAAACATCGTTCATCTGTTTACGCGAGCTGAACAAGACCAATACAGCCCTATGATCCCCCATCCATACAGCGATATTGTTAGAGATTTCTTCGGTGTGAGCTTCTCTATTTGCCGGGTCGGCCTGCATCTGGGGGATCGACAAGGTGGCAACTCTGGCAAAATCAAAAGGACTTTCGACGCGGTGATAAACACTCCCCTTGGGTAGGCCGGTTTTTTGCGCCAAACGGTCAAAACGACCGAGAGCGGTCAGCGTTGCTGAGGTAAGCACGGCAGCATAGCTCTTTTTCCACAGTGCTTCATGAAGCAGTGCCCCTGCACTTAGCGGGCTACCGAACAAATAAATATCCGACTGGTTTTCCTGGTCACGCCAACTCAACCACCTGGCATTTGGCGGAGCGCCTTCTTTAGGCTCTTTGGCATAGAACAACCACAGTTCGAAATATCCTTCTGCCCGATTACATAAAGACCCAAACACCGGGAACCACTGCTCGCCTTCGTCTTTGGACAGTCCACAATCAGATTTCTCATCAACGGCCTTGGTTACTTCGCTGCGCAATTCGTCCAGTAAACGGCAGACACTTGCAAAGAGGGTTTTCAACTCCACGGCCATTAAGCGAATTTCTTCGGGCAGAATGCCTTCCTTGAAGCGGTAACGGCGATGCGGGCCACCATCTTCGTCTTCCCAGTCGACACTTTCGGCCAAGGCTTCGTAGCAGCGCGTCAACCACTCGTGGAGCTGAACACTGGCCGAAGATATCTCTTCGATATGCCTGCTTAGGTAGTTTCCTGGCCCAAGATAAGGTGCAAACTCAACCAAGGCCTTGCTCAAGGATTTCAACCACGCCTCAGCAGCCTTCAAACCGCCCTGTACCATAAAGTGCCCCAAGGCTT
>JBFJVR010000401.1:0-3116 GCA_041624095.1 Oleiphilaceae bacterium | reverse complement strand
GCGGTCACGGACGGGTTGTGGTAGACGCGCTGGAGGATTTGCAATTATACGGTCGGCTGGTAATAGCGGATGCAGATGCGAGCAAGGCTGGTCAGTTGTTTCAGGCGGCATATAAGATAGAGCTGCTAGATAACTGGAACTCTTTGCCTGCTGATGTACACGTTGCCATAGGTGATAACGCCGCTAGGGGTCATGTTATAGCTAGGGCTTTACAGGAAGGAAGGCGATTAGTCGCTGTAGTGCATTCTCGAGCAGTGTTATCGAGACATTCTGCCGTCGGAGATGGATCGTTTGTCGCGGCAAATGCGGTAATTGGCCCGGCAGTCAGAATAGGTGTCGGTGTAATTGTAAACCATGGGGCAATTGTTGATCATGACTGCATGGTTGGAAGTTATAGCCATATAGGCCCAAATGCTTCGCTTGGTGGCGGGTGCGTGATCGAAGATGGAGTGTTGGTGGGCGCTGGTGCAACTGTGCTGCCAGGATGTCGTATCGGAAAAAGCTCCATTGTTGCCGCGGGCGCGGTTGTTGTTTCAGATGTTGGTGATGGGGTCACCGTTATGGGTGTGCCCGCGAGGTGAAAAGTGTTTGCTGATATCTCAAATATTGTTTCAAAGGGCAGTATTTCACTGCGAAATGCTTTAAAGCTTATAGATAGCGGCGGAAAGGCAATTCTGTTGCTAGTCGATGACTCAGGTAAATTACTGCGATGTGTTACCGACGGCGATATTCGGCGCCTTTTGCTTTCGGGACATCCGCTTGAATCTAACCTGTGTAGTTTAGAGTCTAAAGAGCCTGTAAGTGTTGGCATAGAAGCGGATCCAGTAGAAGTTTTAGCTTTAATGGATAAGTTTGGTGTTAACCACGTACCTGTTGTTGGTGAAACAGGTCTGCCGATAGGCTTACATTTAAGGAGTGAGTTACCCAAGAAAATATTGCTGTCTAATCCGCATATGGGCACATTTGAAATGGGTTATGTGCAAGAGGCGTTTGATTCAAATTGGATTGCGCCACTGGGCCCTAATGTCGACGCCTTTGAAGCCGAGATGGCTGAATATTTGGGTGTTTCACATGCTGCGGCGGTAAGTTCTGGAACTGCGGCAATACACTTGGCATTGCGACTACTCGATGTTTCGGTGGGCGATCGTGTTTTTTGTTCTGATTTTACCTTTGTGGCGAGCGCCAATCCCATTAAATATCTAGGTGCAGAGCCTGTATTTATAGATTCGGATTGGGCGACTTGGAATATGTGTCCTAATTCGCTTGAGATCGCGCTTGCTGACGCAAAAAAAGCGGGAAATTTGCCGAAGGCTATATTGGTCGTTCACTTGTATGGGCAGAGTGCAAATATGGCTGCGATCATGCAGCTTAGCGAAATATATGGAGTCCCAGTAATTGAGGATGCAGCCGAATCATTGGGTGCGAAGTGCAATGGCGTCTATACAGGTACAATTGGGAAATTTGGAATTTTTTCGTTTAATGGAAATAAAATCATTACAACCTCAGGAGGCGGCATGCTTGTCTCTGAGGATAAAGACCTGATAGCACGGGCGAGATACTTATCAACACAGGCGCGCGCTGACGCGCCACATTATGAGCACACGGAAGTTGGCTACAACTATAGAATGAGCAATATTCTTGCTGGAATCGGACGTGGGCAATTGCAAGTGCTGCACGAAAGAGTGTTAGCGAGACGGAAAGTGTTTGAGAATTACCGTCAAGGGCTAACTCGATTCCGTGGACTAGAATGGATGCCTGAGCCGAATAATGATTACTCAAATCGGTGGCTTTCTGCGATGCGTGTAAATCCAGACTATATTGACAAGCCTCCTTCTACAATCATTGGTGCGCTCGCTGAATATCAAATTGAGGCAAGACACTTTTGGAAGCCGATGCATATGCAGCCGCTGTTCAAGCATTGTGGCTTTTACTCGGTGTCGAATACTTCGCCGGTAAGTATGCAATTGTTTTATTCTGGGGTTTGCCTCCCTTCTGGATCTGACTTAACTGAGATTCAGCAGGCTCGAGTAATTAATGCTGTTGAAAAGGTATTGTTAGAGTGAGAATTGAAAATCTGGGCCGTGCGCTAATCTTTTGGCGGTTGCTGAGAACGCGAGGACTACGACCGACCCCGAGCCAGGAACTCGGGAATAAGAAATTGATCTAGTGTTAAAAAGCCTTTTATATTCTGCGCTCTACATTAACCTTGGCTTATTATTAGGCAGGGTCGCAGGCTTTCTAAGGGATGTGCTTATTGCGTCAAACTACGGTGCTAGCGCCGAAGCCGACGTGGTCGTTTTGGTATTGTCAGTACCCGATTTTTTGGTCAACGTGCTAGTCGGTGGTGGTTTGGCGGCAGCGCTAGTGCCAAGCTTTTCCGAGCACGCTGCCACAAAGCGTGTGCTTTGGTTCCAATCCGCTCTTATCGTGGGAATAGCATTTTCATTGTTGGCAGTAATTCTGCTGCTTAAGCTTGAGTTAGTAGTATCTGTGTTGGCGCCAGGGTTTAGTCCCTCGCAAGTTCAGGTGGCTGAGCTGTTACTGTCCATCATAATTTGGCTTGTGCCGTTGACGGCGGTAACGGGGGTAATGGGGGCATACTTACACGCCCACAACAGGTTTTTCGTGGCGTCTTTGGGAACGCTAGTTATCAACTTATTCATCATTGCGGGATTTGCCTGCGCAGGCGATGAGCTGGAGTATTTATATTTGGTTATGGTTTTTGCATTGCTGGGTGGCGTGGCTCGACTTGTAATGCAGTTCGCGGCAGGAGTTCGGATAAGTGGAGCGCCGCAAACAACCCTTAAACATTGGTATGTTTCCAGTGATTTGATTACGCGGTATGTGCAGGTAGCTGGTGCGGGGTGCCTGCTTTTATCATACCCTATGATACTAAGAGCCGCAGCGTCAATGCTTGGTTCTGGGCAGGTTGCGCAGCTTACTTACGCGCAACGATTGATAGACCTGCCATTATTGCTGGCCGTTACTTTCGTTGCGACCGTCTTGTTTCCACGGATGGCCGCGGCTTATTTTTCCGATTTTCGTATGTTTGAGCGCCTTACGGTTTGGGGGATGAGGGTAACAATATTTTCTTCGGCCCTCGTCGTGGTAGTCGT
>JBFJVR010000400.1:0-3128 GCA_041624095.1 Oleiphilaceae bacterium | reverse complement strand
CGTCGAGGTACCAATAACTATTAGATCGACCGGATGCCCAATAGGTTTAGCATCAATTGCCGGTTTTGCTTTCGGACGCACACGATACTTGTCTTCGACCTTGCCAGAACGCGGCCTTTCGTTGCGCTTAACGGGCTGATTGGAATCCGTGCTGCGTGCTCCACCCGTATCAACCTGGTTTTTCGTTGGTTCCTCGGGCGACGCGCGTTCACGAGCCGGTTTCGCCAATGCCAGAATGCGATTACGCAGTACATCCTGCATCTTGCTTGCATCACGGGCGATGTCTTCGAAATTCTTGGGCAGAAAGTCTACTGCTCCGGCTTCTAAAGCATCGAGTGTGACTCGCGCGCCTTCATAGGTCAGGGAAGAAAACATCAGAATGGAGGTGGGGCATTCAAGCATAATATGGCGCACGGCAGTGACACCATCCATGACCGGCATTTCGTAGTCCATGGTCACGACATCAGGACGAAGCTTTTTTACCAGTTCAATGGCTTCTCGTCCGTTGGAGGCGACGCCGACAACCTTGATACCGACAACGGAGCTGAGGATTTCACAAACACGCTTGCGAAAAAATGCTGAGTCATCGACAACCAGAACGGACACACTCATAGTCGCACCTTATTCGCGCTGCCTATGAGTAGAAGTCCTTCCTGTTGCATTGAAATAATTACTTATGCGTAGCGTTGAAGCAGACTAGGAATATCCAGAATCAAAGCAATACGACCGTCTCCGGTGATCGTTGCACCTGCCATCCCTGGTGTGCCGTGCAGCATGCCGCCAAGCGGCTTTATCACAACTTCTTCCTGCCCGACTAACTGATCGACGATAAAGCCGACGCGCTGGGTTCCAACCGCCACAATCACCACATGCGCCGATTCCGAATCTTCAGTGTAAGAAGAGGTTAACCAGCGTTTTATATAAAACAAGGGGTATACATTGTCTCTGACTACGACGCACTCTTGACCATCAACCACATTCGTTTTGGTTAAGTCGAGGTGGAATATCTCTACTACGCTTACCAAAGGAAAGGCAAATGACTGCTCGCCCAGCTTGACCATCAACGTCGGCATAATTGCCAAGGTTAAGGGCACCTTAATTGTCAGGCGAGAACCTTTACCCATCTCGGAGTCGATGTTCACCGTGCCATTAAGCTGGGTGATTTTGGTTTTTACAACATCCATCCCTACGCCACGACCAGAGACATCCGAAATTTCAGTTTTGGTTGAAAATCCGGGCGCAAAAATCAGGTTAAAGCACTCTGTATCCGTCAGGCGCTCAGCTGCGTCCTCGTCATACAAACCTTTCTCAACCGCTTTACGGCGCAGAACATTAGGATCCATACCGGCACCGTCATCCTCAATTGCAAGCAGGATATGATCCCCTTCCTGTTGGGCCGAGAGGACAACCTGACCAATGCGAGACTTGCCTTTCCCTTCTCGCACGTCGGGCATTTCTATACCATGGTCCACCGCATTTCTAACCAAGTGAACCAAGGGGTCTGAAAGCGCTTCTACCAGATTTTTATCCAGGTCAGTTTCTTCGCCAACCAGTAACAGGTTGACCTCTTTCTTAAGGTTTCTCGCCAAGTCGCGCACAACACGAGGGAAACGGCCAAATACTTTTTTGATCGGCTGCATTCGGGTTTACATAACTGCCGACTGCAAATCACCCGTTACCACATCCAGATTGGATACGGCCTTCTGCAGGGGCTCATCACTGCTTTCATCACCAAGGCGCTTCAAACGGTTACGTACCAGAACCAGCTCTCCGACCATATTCATAATATCGTCGAGGCGTTTGGTGTCGACCCTGACTGTCGTTTCGGTAGCAATGCTTTCGGACTTTCCTGACGCCGTTTTCGGTTTTGCCGCAGCTGCCGCCGGCTTAGTGCTAGCAGCGGGCTTGGCTGCTGGCGCAGGAGAGGGTTTGGGCTGGGTTTTTGCCTCTGGCTTGGGCGCGGGACTTGGACTTGATGTTGCTGGCGCATCCGCTTTGGGTGCATGCCCTGCAGTTGGGGAGCCACCTGCTCCATGTAGTTCATCTAACAGATTTTCGAACTCGTCGTCCGATATTAAGTCAGCGTCGCCATCACCGGCCTTGTTATCACCCGTCGATGTGTCAGGCGACACAGTGTCAGATGCACCGGCCTCCGTTTCACCGGCCGGCAGACGAGTCGTATCGAAGGAGCCCTTGCCATGCAGATCATCAAGCAACTGTTCAAACTCATCATCACTTATATCATCGCTTCCGCTAACAGCTGGCGCATCAGCAGGTGCGCTTATCGGCTTGCCTTCGCCGTGCAATTCATCCAATAACTTGTCGAATTCATCGTCGGTAATTTCATCATCAGCAGCAGCGCGCGCGCTACTACCTTCCGACGCAACTTCCTGTTTTCCGCCCTCGGGTTCATCCAAAGCATCCAACAATTGCTCGAATTCATCGTCAGTAATATCACCACTATCGTCGGCTGCTGTTTCGACCGGAGTAGCAGTTTCAGCGGGAGGAGCACTGTCGCCTTCGGACTGAGGACGAGCAAACTTCTCTAGATCTTTAAGTAACTGGGGGTCAGCTTTTGTTAGCTCTCTGCGGTTGCGTACATCATCAAACATTTCGTTTACGGCATCGAGGGCACGTAACACGACATCCATCAGTTCCGAGTCGACGCTGCGTTTTCCGTTCCGCAGGATATCAAATACGTTCTCGGCAACGTGGCAGCAATCAACCAAGGCTTCGAGCTGTAAAAAGCCGGCACCACCTTTGACGGTGTGGAAACCTCTAAAAATAGCATTGAGCAAATCATTGTCGTCAGGATTATTTTCCAGATCGACAAGCTGTTCTGAAAGAAGCTCGAGTATTTCGCCTGACTCTACGAGGAAGTCCTGCAGTATCTCTTCATCCGCTTCAAACCCCATGTTCTTGCCCCTTAAAAGCCCAAGCTCGAAAGCAAATCATCCACGTCATCCTGCCCTGCTACTACGTCTTCACGTTTATCGGCATTCATTTGCGGGCCTTCACCTTCGATATCAACATCATTACTTTGTTTTTGTTCAGCGATGTAAACCGTACCGGTAATTTTATCGACTTCGCCGGCCATGCGTACCAGGTTTACAAGATTCTCTTCTACT
>JBFJVR010000399.1:0-3147 GCA_041624095.1 Oleiphilaceae bacterium | reverse complement strand
ACCGTGTCGTTTTTTACCCACCTAACGAAGTCAACCGGCTCGCTCTTGAATGGGCTGACCTCGTGCAGTTTTTGGCGCACATCATTTATAGCGGTCACCGCATCATCCAGCTCCATGCCGCCAATCATGTCTGCAATCAGGCCTGCTAGCGCACTCACTTCCATTTTTTTATCGCCTGTGAACAGCTCCATACTAACCTCTTCCATTTTTTTCTCCGTTATCATCACACAATCCCCAGCCGAATAGCTTTAGCCACCAAGCCGTAGTTCGTGCGCACCCGCGCAGCCTTCCGCAGGCGGTGCAGTTTTTGGTGTAAATAGTCCTGGCTGACTCCCAGCCGATCCGCCACGATCATCAGCGGCAGGTCTTCAATCAGCAGCCTGATTAAGTCGGCGTGTTTTTTCATTGCGTTCATGGTTCCTCCTGTAACACTTCATTAACCGAGGCCTAGCGGATCGGTAATTCTTTGTTATTTGTTGTACTCTTCTACGCCAAGCGCTATTGTTTTGTGTAATCGGCGCAAGTTTGATTCAGTTCCTTCAACCTCGAATCTAACAGTCTCTCGAATCCATCCCTTATCAACATCCATATGGATTATTTTTAGCTCATACATAAAGCAGGCATCTCTTAAAAACTTTGGAAATGCTGCCCACTTCGGGCCTTCTACATAACTTTTTAATGTTCCGATTCTCTCGTCCATTTCACCATCTCCCGTAATTCACACATAACAAGGCGCCCAAATGAGACCACCTGCGGCCATTTGTTAACCCCAATCCTACCCCACGCGGGCGCGGGGCGGAAAGATTGTTTTGTTATATCAAAGGGCCATGCTAGAACTTATCGGGGCAAAAGGCACATCGGTGTCGTCAAACGCAGGGGCTGGCCCGTTACCTGCTGCTGGCGAGCTTGGCGCCGCTTGCTGTGGCTGCCGCTGCTGCGGCGCCCCATCGGTGTTTCGGCTGTCCAGCATTTGCAAGTCGTTAACTGTAATTTCAGTTGTGTACCGATCCTGGCCGCTTTGATCTTGCCATTTCCTGGTTTTCATCTTGCCGGATACGTACACCTTCGAGCCTTTGCGCACGTACTCGCCAATTATTTCAGCCAGCTTGCCGAATGCGGTGCAGCGCACCCACTCTGTCTGCTCAACTTTTTGGCCGGTCTGCTTGTCTTTGTAGTCATCGGCCACAGCGATGCTGAAGTTTGCCACAGCGTTCCCACTGGGCAAGTACTTTGTCTCTGGGTCTTGGCCAAGGTTGCCGATAAACTGGCAAAGGTTTAATGATCGTGCCATGTTATTACTCCGTTTGGTTACTTGATATATTCGTCATGCGTACTGGCGAATTCTTGAATTGCGCTTTGCACCCACTCGTTTGCGGCCTTGCACTTTTCGAGCATGTTTTTTTCAATTTCTATGTCACGCGTGAATCGCGCAACGGTGATTCGGTGGTGCAGTGGTATAGAGTCATCGATGAAGTGGTGCGCCGGATCGTCCCAAGGCTTTACCAGTTCTTCGGGGGTGTCGATCGCACAATATGCTATCTCCCAAACCGGCAAATCAAACAGACACATATAGCCCCGAGCCTGCCATTCATACGCCTTTTTGCCCGCCTGATCGGCCGTCAGCGGGAAGGTTAGCAGCGACCATGCAACCTTAATATCCACGCCCTTTTGCGAGCTGGTGGCGATTAAGTCAGGCTCACCAGTGATAATGCCATTGCTCCGGCGCTGGTCTGCTGTCACCTTTTTGAGATCGTAAAGAAAAACGCTATTGTAAAGCTCTATACCCAGGTCTTCGCACGCCTTGCCCTTTTCGATGCACTTCACATCGTCAAGGCTTTTGCGCACGCCGAACAGCTCCTCTCTGGCTATCTCAAGCATTGCCGATTTTGCGGTTTCTGACCAATCCTCGCCCTTTCCTCTGGGCTTGGTCATTATCTTGGATATTGAGCTACAGCGGATCATTGTGGGCCTCCTTCCGGCAACGATGCCATAACGGTAGCGCGCTGATCGCCGGTCAGTTCAAAGTGAGCACCAAGAGCCTCCAGCGTGTATTCGCCATCAAGAATCTTTTTGATAGCAGCCTCTAGCCTAGCGTCGGTGATTTTCTGCTTGGGCTTAGGCTCCGGTGGCGGTGCAATCCGGCTTTCCTCGTTCTCGCCAGTTTCAAGGCTGAACATTTTTAGCATAGCCGACTTGGTGGCGTAGCTGGCGCATTTTCCTGGCGCTTTGTCGCCGTTGTCGGCAGCGTGTGCGTTGATACAGATAGTAACGCGATCATCGGGCTTGTCGATGTTGACGAAATGCACCGCGTAATCGCCGCTATAAAGGTGCATAGAGATGCCAGCGGTCTTGTCTCTGCGCTCCAGTAGCTCCGATTTTAGCTGCTCAAGCTGAATTACTATTCCCGCTTTGACCATTGCAGGCCGCAGCACAGCAGTCACCATATCGTGCGTAACAGCTTTGTATCCCTGGACTCGCGCATCCTTTTGAACGTACTGCACTTCTTTCATAACAGCATTGATTCGCTGATATATGTTTTTCTCGCTCATCTTACTCTCCTCGTTATTTACTTATAACACTTCATTAACCGAGACCTGACGGCTCGGTAATTCTTTGTTATGGTGCCTTCGTGTTCCCGTAGTTTCTCAATTTTACCAGTACCTCATCCGGCTCATTCCCGGCGCAGTCAGCAATCCAATAGTCGTACCATTCGAGGCCACGCATTTGCTTCCAGCACCAAGCTGAGTAGCGGTAAAATGGGTGTTCATAGGGGGCGAGGAATGGGCAGTCTCCGCAATGGCCACTGGCCTCGACCACCGGCACCATAACAACAGGCTCTTGTCGCGACCCGCTAACTGTGGCGCTTTTCTCTTGTTCGTTCATATTTCACTCCAACTTGTAAGCATTTCTTACTTGTTCGCGGGCCGCAAAGCCAAGGGTTATAAGTCGCCACAAATAATAGCCATCATCACCTCATAGTCGCCGCGAGCCACAACCACATCGCAAGGCGCTTGATCATCAGCATTTGCCACCAGCTGGAGCCAGTTCTCCTTAATCTCGGCCAACTGTTTCTCTGGCGACTCACAACTATAGGCAGGAGCATTGGCCCCATTACAATCAAATTTAATCTTCTTCATAATTTCAGTT
>JBFJVR010000398.1:0-3160 GCA_041624095.1 Oleiphilaceae bacterium | reverse complement strand
ACTGGTATGAACTCGGCCCGCTATTGGATGATCTGGCAAACCTGGTGATTTCTGTTGTTGGCAAGGGGCAGAGTGAGTTCGAGGCATTTCTGGTTCAGCTTGATGAGCGATTGAGCAAAGTGCAGGACTTTTTGCTGAGTAGCAATGAAAGTGATCAGCAGTGGATAGCAAAAAGTGAGAATCTAGACAAAGCGATGAGGCAGCAAGTCTCCGAAATATCTCTAGAGATACAGAATACCAGCGAAATCGATGAACTAAAGCGATCTATAACCGATCACCTTGATAGTATTTCTCAAGTGATGGACCGCTTTTCAGATGACGGCAAGCAACATAGAGAGCAAAAAGAACAAGAATTGTCTGCGTTGCAAAAGCGACTTGGTGAGATGGAAAAACAGTCAGCTTATATGCACGAAAGGCTCAAGGAAGAGCGCAGTAAAGCCTTGACTGATGCCTTGACGGGCCTGCCAAACAGGCAGGCTTTCGACGACCGCTTTGCGCTCGAGTACGAGCGCTGGAAGCGCTACCGCAAACCAGCGGTGCTGGTAATGGCCGATGTCGACCGGTTCAAGCAGGTAAACGATAACTATGGACACCTTTCTGGCGATAAGGTGTTGCAGATTATGGCCAAAGAAGTGCAGGCGCGTATTCGAACGACAGATTTCGTCGCTCGGTATGGCGGAGAAGAGTTTGTTATTATTCTTCCTGAAACAGATGCTCAGGCGGCATATCAAGTGATGGATAAAACCCGGGATATGATTTCTCGTTTGCCCTTTCATTTCCGTGAAGAACAAATCCAGATAACCATGTCTTTTGGCATGATTACCTTTACCGAGGGCTTGGATCAAAGCGCCTTATTTGAGCTGGCCGATCAGGCCTTGTATCAAGCCAAAGAGAAAGGGCGTAACCGGGTTGAAATTGCGGAACATAAAGCGGATGGCTGAGCGGGCACAGGAAAGAGAAGCTCGTACAACTTTGGTGATAACTTAATTAAGTAAGTATGGCGTGCTAAGCTTTTCTTTAAGGTTTTATGTTGATCGTGCCGTATTGAATTTGGAGTAAGGTGACATGCAAGGCAATCTGGAATTGGTTTTTTATGGTGAGCTCGTGGCTGGCATAGCGCCAGAGCAAGCCAGAAAGAACATTGCTTTACTATTTAAAGCCAGTGAAGAGCAGGTAGAACGTATGTTTACTGGCCAGCGCGTGGTGATTCGTAACAAGCTTGATGCTGAAACTGCGCAGAAATATATTTCCGCCATGGAGAAGCGAGGCGCGATTTGTCAGGTTGAAGAAATGGGTAAGCCTGGCGTAGCAGTGTCGGTTTCCGAGGCGACGCCAACTAGCGTGCCACATAGTAGTCACTCAGAGCCTGCTTCAACGGCGCAGAGCCCAGCCGAGTCAGCCGAAAAAGACGATAGAGCTGAACCTGCGCCAGAGACTTTCGAGGGGCGTGCAGAGCCGGCAAATCCGGGTCAGCTGCCTTTGGCTGGCAAGAAGGCCGACGAGGTTCTGGCCAAGGCGAATCTGGAGCTTGACCCGGTGGGCGTTCGACTGTCCGAAGCGCATGAAGTAGAAGCGCCCGTTTTTGATCATCTGGATGAGATAAGCATCGCGCCTGTAGGCAGTGACCTCGGCGAAAAAAACGACCAGCCCCCAATCAGTATCCCCGATACTTCTCACCTTAGTCTGGACTCAGGAAAGGACTAGCAGCGGCTCTTTAGTAAAGCTTGTTGGAGAGGGTCGGCGCGTATCGTTAACCGTTCTGTACTACCGCCTTGCGCTTAATTTGTGGCGCGTTTCTTCTTTGATCGCCTCGGCCGGGGCGATTAAACCGGGGCATAAAAAAAGGGCTTCCAAACGGAAGCCCAAAAGTCCTTATAACAACTAGGGTTGGAAAATAACACTCGGAGAGATCATTAGCGCGTTTCGTTATTTTCCAGTGCGCTGATATTTTAAGCCTAGCCAAGATCTGTAAACTTGCCTCCCCATTCTTGCATATCGCAACGATTTTATACTTTTGGTTACATGTGATGCCCTAATGCCAATATTTATGTGCATAAACGCATAAAAAATATGTATTAAAACCATATATTTACCTTGTATAACTAATAAAATGGTTTATATTAGTCTCTTAATGCGCTGTTACGTAAGAAGAATAATAATGCAGTGTCGTGGTCATTGATCAACGAAAGCGCATTTAAAACGGTGGCAGCAGTAGGAGTCGCGTTGGCGGTTTTTATTAGTTCTTGTGAGCACCGAGCCGCCGTTGGCAGAAAGCAGAGAGAAATAAGACATAGGCTTTCGAATAACAACTAATGGATCTAAGTAGTTAGAACAAGTAAGCAAGAATAGGTATCAACATGTCACAAGCAGAACTAGCACTCGCAGAATGCTCAAGCGAGTCATCAAAAGATGTCAGAGAAAATGTCAGAGAAAAGCTTTCGTGTGATGTGGAAGCATTTCTTCAAAACGGTGGTCGTGTACAGCAAATAGCGGACAACGTAAGGGCTGATCCGCCAAAGAAACCAAGTATGACTTATGGCACCGCGCCTATTTAGTTCATGCTGACTTAGTTTAATTCTGCGCCATGCCTATGGACGGTTAAGCAGAATGCGAGGGCTATGCTGGTTAAAGCCCGAAAAAAAGCCTCTGCGATGCAGGGGCTTTTTGCTTTTTTAGAGTTCTAATCTGCGCTCCTTTAGCCAATATGGCACCACTGTTATTCTACATAGTTGCAATCAGCCTTTTCGGACTACCCTCTTTATTTTGTAATTACGCTTGATGCGGCGCGTAAATATGCGATAATTCACACCCCTTTTGTGACGTGCGTCTCGTTAGTGAGAGTGTTTCGCGCAAAACAGGCTCGTAATAGTTTGCTTAAACAGGACGTATAATAACTTTGATCGACGCATTTAGCTTGGTAATTGGTTTAACCCTTGCGGTGGCAGGTTGGTTCCTGTGTCGCGATTATTCGCGGTTCTTGCGAGGCTCTTATGCGGTACAAGGGAAGGTTGCTTCAATTCAGCAAGTCTTTGTGTCTCGCAAACCTTCCAGCGAGAATGGTTCTGAACCGCTGGTTAAAAACGGTTTTTACCCTGTCATTGAATATCCATCCAAAGATGGTCTGGTTCGGTTCACCGCGATTGATCAAAATGCCTCCGGT
>JBFJVR010000397.1:0-3166 GCA_041624095.1 Oleiphilaceae bacterium | reverse complement strand
GACTCACTGATTAGGAACGGGTTTAATACGCGCCTTCTGAGAAGCAGCCAAAGCTCTCAAATATGCCCAGATAGCTCAGTCGGTAGAGCAGAGGATTGAAAATCCTCGTGTCGGCGGTTCGATTCCGTCTCTGGGCACCACCCCCCACTCCAAGAAAACCTCAAATCGCTCAAAAGCCCTTTATTTATCTACATCTTAGCGTACTATTACTCCAAATTGATCCAGATTAATCCCACTTCATCCGGGGTACTTCTGGGGTATAAATAGGGGCACATGATTAAAACCTCGATTCTTGTACCCCCATCGTACAGGAGTCGAAAATGGCCCTCACTGACAGAGAAATTCGCCAAGCTAAACCAAAAATTAAATTGTACAAACTCTCTGACGAAAAAGGGCTTCGCCTACACGTAATGCCCAACGGAGCAAAATACTGGCGTCACAAGTACTACCTCAACGGGAAAGAAGGCAATGCCGCCTACGGCGTATACCCAGAAGTATCCCTACGCGAGGCTCGCGACCGGCGCGATGAAACCCGAAAACTGCTTCGCGACGGCATCGACCCAAAGGAGCTCAAGCGCTCAGAAAGAACTGCTCGCGCTATTGCGACCGAAAATACTTTCAAATGTATCGCAAACGCGTGGTACGACCAACAACTACCCACTTGGTCTCAAGCAACAACGAAGAAGCGGCGGGCATTACTCGATAATGACCTAATACCATGGCTTGGCCCCCGCCCCATAACCGAAATCAACGCTCTTGAGCTTCTCCAAACTCTCAAGCGAATTGAAAATCGCGGCGCCGCAGAAACAGCGCGAAATGGTCGTCAGGTTGCTAACCAAATATTCCGCTACGCGCGCCTAAATCAACTATGCAATCACGACCCCGCATCCGATCTACGAGGAGCTCTTGCACCGAAGGTCGCGAAACACCGACCAGCAATTACCGATCCAGCCGAATTCGGCAAGTTACTGCTAGCTATCGAAAAATACCAGGGCACATTCGTCATCAGATGTCTTCTCGCCCTATGCCCAGTTCTATTCCAGCGCCCAGGAGAGATGATCGCCATGGAATGGGCTGAGATCGACCTGGAGAAAGGCGAATGGAACCTGCCCGCGGGAAAAATGAAAATGCGAATCGCGCATACCGTGCCACTACCCCCGAAAGCTCTGGAAATCCTCAAAGACCTCCATTCGCTAACTGGGAAATATAAGTTTGTCTTCCCAAGCCAGCGATCCCCACGAGACAAGCACGCCAGCAACGGCACAATTAATAAAGCCCTCAAAAACATGGGGATTGATACGAGCAAAACGCATTGCGCTCACGGCTTCCGCGCATCAGCCAGAACGATGCTTGACGAGCAACTAGGCTTCAGAATTGAATGGATCGAACAACAACTCGCACACAAAGTTCGCGACCCATTGGGCCGAGCATACAACCGAACAAAACATTTACCACAAAGACAAGAAATGATGCAGAAGTGGGCCGACTATCTAGATGAACTGAAACACAACGCCCTCCCGGCAAATAGAACCCCCAAGGAGCTTAGGCATGGCCTATAAATCAGCCTACACCATTGAAGAGGCAGCGCTTATAGCCGCTTGGATCTACGAATATTCCGACGGAATAGGAGGGTTTTATGAATATCGCACCCTAGAAAAAGCAAAAATTCGTGTAGGCCAAATCGAAGACGAATTACCGAACATTTCCCCTGAAGATATTGTAGAAAAATATGGCAGCAGGGAAAGATTTGCGTGTTACAAAGAAAGTTCATATGGTTTTATAGCTAAATATCATAACGCACTAGATATAGTCGACGGCATCAATCGCGCTATTGCTATAGGCCAGCTGGAAGCATATAAAAGTGGCGACCTTCAACTTATTGACCAAAAAAGTATCGCAGCTTGGTTTATGGATCAAGGAGAGACCGGAATAGCGATGCAATTTTTTCCAAGTATACTTTCTGTATGGGAGCCATCGGCAAGCAAGCCAGCTAACCCCCTTAAACCGAAAGACGAAGACATAGCAACCAAAACGAAGAACGCGTACCTTAAAACAATCAGCGCGCTATCTATGGCCTTAATATCCGGCTCATGTGGCAAACCACATACTGATGCGGAAGCCGTGCTCAGCATCCTTGATAAGGCCGGCATCGAGCATCCCGTTAGCAAAAGAAAACTCGCCGAATACCTAAAAGAAACCGGCGACTATTAACATTGAATATTCCACGCTCATTTGGAATGTTCCAAAAAATCACTAAAAACCTCTATTAAATCCATTGCCATGTTAATTCGACTTAAGGAGTCCGAAGCATGGCAAACCACCCCCTCAACAATCTCCCCGAAACCGGCTTTCTTCGCCTACCACAAATACTCGAACTGATTCCGGTCGGCAAAAGTACATGGTGGGCCGGCGTAAAAAGTGGTCGCTTTCCCAAAGGCGTAAAACTAGGCCCACGTACAACCGTGTGGCGCTGCGAGGACATCAGATCTCTGATCACGAACCTAGACTAAGGGCGGTTTTATGGCCTCCCTTACAAAGCGTTTATGCTCGTCGAAATTGTACCCTCATTTATTACTTTCGACTTCCGCCAAGGCCCTCTACAAACGGGCCTTTTGGTCAGCATGCAACAGCAATACATGCTCGGTAATTTATAATATACCTAGTGAAATTATAGGCATTTCAAACCCTACATCAACCCAGCTCTTCCGCGGTTACCTCAGCTCTTCAACATCAGCATCTAAGCCAAGCCACAACAATGAAACGAATTGTTAGTGGCGACGTTGTCATCAATGGCTACCACCTCCAGCTTGGGCGAGGTAAAGCGAAACGCGGCCACTACCTTGAAATCCTGCAAGCGGCGGCTGATCAATTGGACTCCATGCTCTCGCATCACAGCAAAGTGCTTGTGTTTCGCATAGATTTTCACCTGTATGCGGCCACCACTGACAACGCACCGATGTCAGGTTTTGTCAGGCGATTCCGCAAAAAACTAAGCCGACGCGATTTTAAACGACTAGGGTTTATCTGGTGCCGAGAGCACAATACCGGCAATGCGCAACACTACCACGCAACGTTTATCGTTGACGGCAATAAATGTCGCCATCCTCACAACCTTATCAAGCTCATCCAATATGAGTGGGAATGGAGGGAGCTAGGGAGGGTATAT
>JBFJVR010000396.1:0-3169 GCA_041624095.1 Oleiphilaceae bacterium | reverse complement strand
GTACCTTTAGCGGCACACCCGCAAACGGCGATGTCGGCACCATTTCGGTCGAAGTCACCGCTGATGATGGCAATGGCGGTTCGGTGTCCGACATCTTTGATATTGTCGTCGCTAACAGCAATGATGTGCCCACGCTTGATCAGCCAATTCCAAATCAGAGTGCAACCGAAGATGCAGCCTTCAGCTTTAGCTTTAACGCCGCGACTTTCGGCGATGTCGATGCAGGTGATAGCTTAAGTTACAGCGCCACCTTGAGTGACGGCAGCGCCTTGCCTGCCTGGTTAAGTTTTGACTCCGGCTCGCGTACCTTCAGCGGCACACCAGCGAACGGTGATGTGGGTACGATTTCAGTCGAGGTCACCGCTAACGATGGCAATGGTGGCACGGTAAGCGATACCTTTGATATCGTCGTCGCTAACAGCAATGATGCCCCCACGCTTGATCAGGCAATTCAAAATCAAAGCGCGACCGAAGACAGCGTCTTCAGCTTTAGCTTTAACGCAGCGACCTTTGGCGATGTTGATACCGGCGATAGCTTAAGCTACAGCGCCACCCTGAGCGACGGCAGTGCTTTGCCAGCCTGGTTAAGTTTTGACTCCAGCTCGCGTACCTTCAGCGGCACGCCAGCGAACGGCGATGTCGGCAC
Source organism: Oleiphilaceae bacterium (assembly GCA_041624095.1). Taxonomy (GTDB): domain Bacteria; phylum Pseudomonadota; class Gammaproteobacteria; order Pseudomonadales; family Oleiphilaceae; genus PZPK01. The sequence goes on along the minus strand of JBFJVR010000396.1, from coordinate 2,523 downwards.
CATTTCGGTCGAAGTCACCGCTGATGATGGCAATGGTGGCACGGTGAGCGATACCTTTGATATCGTCGTTGCCAATACCAATGATGCGGCTCAGGGCAGTGCGAAACTGGTCGGACAAACAACGGTCGGCAGTACCTTGGTAATTGATAGCTCAGGGATCAGCGACCCCGATGGGCTTGGTCCAATGAGCTACCAATGGTTGCGGGATGGCGTCGCAATAGATGGTGCCATAGGCGCGACATATACACTGGTAGCGGAAGACGTAGGTCGTCAGATTTCGGTTTCTATTGCCTTTGTTGATGCAGGGGGCAGCTCCGAAACGCTCGGTAGTTCGGTAATCACCGTGCAGAACATCGAAACGCCTGAACAGGCCAAACCCGAGCCGGTTGTTAATACACCGCCCAGTAAAATGGTCGACCTGCCAGCGGTTACAGAGGAAAGTGAAGAAGAATCGACTGAGAGCGAAGAAACTGAAGAAACAGACAGTGAAGCAGAAGCGTTAGAAGAGGACTTGTCAGAAGAGGTTCTCAAAGATTCCGGGCTAGACGGCGATGCCTTTCAGGATCAGTTGTCGTTCGCCAATTCAGCAGAATTATTAGATACCGACCGAGAAGCAACAACGAATCAGGCTCGCGCTGTCGCATTTTGGCGAGCGATACAAAGTACCGAACTCAGTGGGCAGGATGTCGTTATGCAGCGCGAAGACGGCATTAGCTTGAATAGTTATGACGACCCCTTGCTGCTGGTCAGGTCAGATAATTTTGTACGTGGTCTGGATCAAATGCGCGAACAAGTGGGCCAGAACACCTCGCTCGCTGACACGGTTGTTGGTAGCTCATTCGCGGTATCAGCTGGCATGTCGGCAGGTTATGTAGCATGGCTGGCGCGCAGTGGGGTGTTGTTGAGTAGTGTGATGAGTTCCTTGCCTATCTGGCGCCTCGTCGATCCACTGCCAGTATTGACGCGCGTTGATGGTTCAGCGGCAGGTGATGATGAATCGCTAGAGTCGCTTGTTGCGGGTTCCAATGCCGCGGATGGCACTGCTGACGACGGCCAAACTGACAAAGATAAACAATAATAAACTTATGAGGCTTAACCAAGCCATGATTACGGGGCAAGGAGCAAAGCGTTGCTAAAACAGTATTTTGATCTAAAAAGTGCCAGAACCCGCATTGCGATGGGTTTGGTGAGTATGGTGATATGCCTGCTGATCGGTGCTTCGTACCTCGGTCTGGTGCCTGATCGCTATGGTGCGATTATTGAGGGGCGTGCAGCCATTGCAGAGACGGTGGCGGTGAACAGTTCGGTGTTTATTACCCGCAGCGATTTGCGGCGTATGGAAGCGAATCTGGATGTTCTGGTTTCGCGTAATCCGACGATGCTGTCGGCTGCTGTTAAAAGTAGCGAAGGCAAAACGATTGCCGAAATTGGCGACCACAACGCACATTGGGAGGCCACGGACGATGGCATGTCGACAAGCGCCCAGATTATCGTCCCCTTGTGGGAAGGTGACAAACATTGGGGCTCAATTGAACTACGTTTTACCCCGCTTAAGCGCAGCGGATGGACGGCTTTCTTTTTTGAACCCCTGACTATCCTGATACTTTTTATCGCCGCACTCAGTTATTTTCTGTTTCATTTTTACTTGGGGCGCATGCTGAAACAGCTTGATCCTTCGCAGGCTATTCCGGACCGCGTGCGGTCGGCACTCGATACCATGGCTGAGGGGCTACTCGTGCTCGATGCCAAGCAGAATGTGGTATTGGCCAATGAGGCGTTTGCGACCTTGGTCGGAACGGCGCCAGAGAAGTTGTTAGGACAAAAAATGTCACAGTTTTCGTGGCAAAGACTTGCCGAAATGGAAAGTGAAGAGTCTCCCTACCCCTGGCAGTCTGCTTTGGCCGATAGTGAAGTAAAAATGAACTATTTGTTACGCTTGGAGGTGAGCGATGGCCAGATGCGTACCTTTATGACCAATTGTTCGCCTGTACTTGGCCCGAATGGGAAAGCTGCGGGAGTGCTGGTAAGCTTCGATGACATAACCGAGCTCGAAGAAAAAGAAGTGCAATTGCGCTTATCGAAGGAAGAAGCCGAAGCCGCCAACCGTGCGAAAAGTGATTTTTTGGCAAATATGAGTCACGAAATCCGTACTCCAATGAACGCCATTCTGGGTTTTACCGAAGTGCTTAAAAGGGGTTACGACAAAAACCCCGATGAAAGTAAGCGCTATTTATCGACAATTGCTTCGAGCGGTAAGCATCTACTAGATTTGATTAACGATATTCTGGACCTGTCAAAAGTGGAGTCAGGCAAGGTTGAGGTGGAGAAAATTCCTTGTGCTGCGCATCAGGTAGTTCAGGAAGTCGTTAAAATTATGACGGTCAAGGCTCAAGAAAAGAACCTTAAACTGCACTTTGAAGCGCTGAATCCTATGCCCGAAAGTGTGATGACCGACCCGGCGCGCTTACGACAAATACTGACGAATCTCATTGGTAATGCAATCAAGTTTACCGAACAGGGAGG
>JBFJVR010000395.1:0-3175 GCA_041624095.1 Oleiphilaceae bacterium | reverse complement strand
GCATGAGCTGCTAAACTATCTCCACTGGTACTGCGATCCTTAAGTGCTGGTTGTCTCATGTGTAATAAAATATGATTGCCTGAATATCTCAGGCGAAGATGTAAAGAGGAATCAAACCGGTATGGCGAATTCGGGCCCGGTTCAAGTTATTGCGGTCACCGGCGGGAAAGGTGGCGTTGGCAAAAGTAATGTATCCATTAACCTATCGATTGCGCTAGCAGAGATGGGGCGCAGAGTCGTGTTGCTGGATGCTGACCTGGGTCTGGCGAATATTGATGTACTGCTGGGCATCACATCCAAGAGAAACATCGCTGATGTAATCAGCGGTGAATGCTCGCTTCGGGAGGTCTTGGTAGAAGGGCCGCGAGGGGTCAAGGTAGTTCCAGCTTCATCCGGTACCCAAAAAATGGTAGCGCTTAATCCGATGGAGCATGCAGGGCTGATCAATGCCTTTAGCGAACTCTCGCAAGATCTGGATGTATTGATTGTCGATACCGCGGCGGGTATCTCGGACGGGGTGGTTTCTTTCCTGCGCGCCGCGCAAGAAGTCATCGTCGTGGTCTGCGATGAGCCTACGTCGATCACTGACTCTTATGCGCTGATCAAACTATTGAACCGGGATTACGATATGTACCGGTTCCGGGTGCTTGCCAATATGGTGAAAACCCAAGAAGAAGGTCGCCATCTCTTTTCAAAATTAACCAGTGTTACCGAGCGCTTTTTGGATGTAGCACTGCAATATGTTGGTTGTATACCTTACGATGAGGCCGTAAAAAAAGCGGTACAAAGGCAGCGTGCAGTATTAGATGCCTATCCGAGAGCCAAAGCGTCTCTGGCCTACAAAACTTTGGCTCAGAAAGCCGACAGCTGGCCTTTGCCATCCACTCCAAGAGGGCATTTGGAGTTCTTTGTTGAGCGTCTCGTGCAGGCTTGACGTCTACCTGCTATGTTTCTAAAGAAGAGTGTGGCATAAACGTACCGTAAGTTTGGCGGGGCGTTTGCCCGAAGCCTGATTAACACAAATCAGTAATGAGTCAGATGTATAACGACGCCCAAATACAGCATGCCGACGGTTTAATCCGCAAGCATGCCCCTTTAGTCAAACGAATCGCCCATCATCTGATGGCGCGACTGCCTGCCAGTGTGCAGGTAGATGACTTGATCCAGGCGGGAATGATAGGCTTGCTCGAAGCCGCAAAAAAATATGAATCGTCTAAGGGAGCCGCGTTTGAAACTTATGCGGGCATCCGAATACGTGGCTCGATGATGGACGAAGTAAGGAAGGGCGACTGGGTTCCCCGGTCAGTGCATCGCAATGCCCGCCGTATATCAGAAGCGATCAAAGCGGTAGAAGACCGGCTCGGGCGAGATGCACACGACGAAGAAATCGCAGCCGAATTGAATATGTCTCTAGACGAGTACTTTTCGTGTCTGAAAGACAGCAACAGTGGAAAGTTATTTAGTCTCGAGGAAGTGACCGAGCAAGGTGACGGCATCATTGAAGACGTCGCGGGAAAGCATGCAGGGCCTGCAAGCCAGTTTCAGGAAGCGGCCTTCAAAACTCAATTGGTCAATGAAATAGAGCGCCTGCCCGAGAGAGAGCGTATGGTGTTGTCGCTCTACTATGAAGAAGAATTGAATTTAAAGGAAATCGGGCTGGTGTTGTCGGTCAGTGAGTCGAGAATCAGTCAGATTCACTCACAGGCCGCTGCCAGGCTCAGAGCCAGAATGTCCGAATGGACGTAACGGCGGTATTTTAATTAGGCTCAGGGTTTTAACCCTGTGATTTGTGGAGTTATTTGTTTAAGCGCCGATAAGCATAATTAATGCTAAAAAAAACTGGCTAGCGGAAGAACAGCGGCTAGACTTGTTTTAAGGTTTTAAACGTAATTTCGGGTATCGACGTAAGTGGAGGTCGACTTGAATAAAGATATGAAAATCCTTGTGGTAGATGACTTTTCTACAATGAGGAGAATTATTAAAAATTTGCTTAGGGATCTTGGTTTTACCAATACCGACGAAGCAGATGACGGGAATTCAGCCTTACCGATGCTGCAAACCGGGAAGTATGATTTTCTGGTTACCGACTGGAATATGCCTGGTATGACGGGTATCGACTTGTTGCGCAACGTGAGGGCCGATGACAACCTGAAAACCTTACCGGTATTGATGGTGACGGCCGAAGCTAAACGTGACCAGATTGTCGCCGCAGCTCAGGCTGGAGTGAATGGCTATGTTGTTAAGCCATTTACCGCAGCCGTCCTCAAGGAAAAGATCGAGAAAATATTCGAGCGTATCGATTCCTAACTTAGGCCTGTCATGACGAAAAAAAATGAATTAAATGATGAGCCCGCAATGGAATTTGAACAAGACTTAAAGGACCAGGCGAACAAGCTCAAGTCGCTGGTTGACACCGGTGATCTAACCGGCGCAATGGAAATCATATCTGAGTTAAACGATACTCGCGACAAAACACTGTATCAAGAAGTTGGTCGATTAACGCGCTCTTTACATGAATCAATTCGCAATTTTCATATCGATACTTCGAACAGCAATAGCAACGAAGAACTATCTAAGATAGAGGATGCTTCCGATCGGCTGGCTTATGTGGTTGATATGACCAATAAGGCGGCGAATAAAACGCTGGATATCGTCGAAGATACCTTGCCGATGGCTTCGGGGATCAGAGATGAAGCGAAAAAGCTCAGTGTAGAATGGAGCCGATTACGCCGTAAGGAGATGAAACCCGCAGAGTTTCGCGACCTGACTGGGCGTATGGATACATTTTTAACTTCTTTGAGTAACGATTCCGATAAAGTTTATCGAAATTTGTCAGATATATTATTAGCACAGGATTTTCAGGATCTGACTGGTCAAGTCATCAATCGTGTCACGGGCTTGGTTAAGGAAGTGGAAGAGAATCTTGTAAACTTGGTACGCATGGCCGGTGAAGTCGATAAAATTACCGGTACTGTCTACACAGCAGAACAAAAACAAAGTGATGATGTTGATATCGAAGGCGAAGGCCCGCAAATGAATGCCGATAAGCGTGAAGACGTGGTAGCAGGGCAGGATGACGTGGATGATTTGCTTTCGAGCTTGGGCTTTTAAGGGGCGAGAACATGGGGTTTGAAGCGGATGAAGAGATACTGCAGGACTTCCTCGTAGAGTCAGG
>JBFJVR010000394.1:0-3182 GCA_041624095.1 Oleiphilaceae bacterium | reverse complement strand
CTCAATACTCTGGCTACCAAAGCGCGCCGCAGCTTCGCCGACAAACTCGGGGTTAAAAACGGCAGCGGTGTTAATGCTGACCTTGTCGGCACCAGCATTGAGCATATTGCGAATATCCTCAACCTTGCGAATACCCCCGCCAACCGTAAGAGGGATAAATACCTGACTCGCCATTTTTTCTACGGTGTGCACCGTAGTATCGCGATCTTCATGACTGGCAGTGATATCCAGAAAGGTAATTTCGTCGGCACCCTGCTCGTCATATTTCTTGGCAACTTCGACAGGGTCCCCTGCGTCACGTATATCGACAAACTGGACACCCTTTACAACGCGCCCCTGATCGACATCGAGACAAGGAATAATGCGCTTGGCTAAACCCATTTAACTCCCCTTACATCGCATAGCGGCTGTGGCTGTCGCAGTAACGCTGCGCCTCTTCAACATCCAAGGTGCCTTCGTAAATGGCCCGACCGGTAATAGCGCCACAAATTCCATGGTGAGCTTGCTCACTCAAACCACGGATATCATCCATATTCGTAATACCGCCCGAGGCAATAACCGGGATAGACGAAGCCTGAGCCAAACGCACCGTTGCTTCTACATTGACGCCCTGCATCATGCCATCGCGAGCAATATCAGTATAAACAATGGCAGAAACACCCTGCTCATCAAACTGTTTGGCCAGATCAGTCGCTTCGAGGTCAGACACTTCGGCCCAGCCGTCGGTGGCTACTTTGCCGTCTTTCGCATCGAGACCAACGATTATATGCTCGGGAAAGGCCGCACATGCTTCTGCGACAAACTCGGGTTCTTTTACCGCTTTAGTCCCGATAATCACGTACTTCACGCCCGCATTCAGGTAGGCCTCAATCGTTGCCAGGGAGCGAATTCCGCCGCCTATCTGAATCGGGAAATTAGGGAAGCGCAACGCAATTTGTCTAACAATCTCGCCATTAACCGGCTCACCTTCGAATGCGCCATTCAAATCTACCAGATGCAAGCGGCGCGCCCCAGCGTCGAACCAACGACCTGCAACATCAACCGGATCATCCGAGAATATCGTAGAGTCTTCCATTCGCCCTTGTCTGAGTCGAACACACTTACCGTCTTTTAAATCTATTGCCGGGATAACTAACATGATGTCTCACTTAAATATCGATAGTCGGGCGTCGCCTATTGCCGACCGGACCATGAAGAAAAATTCTTGAGTAATTGAAGCCCCGCGTGCTGGCTTTTCTCGGGGTGAAACTGCACTGCAAATACATTATCGCGCGTCAGCGCAGCAGCAATTCGCTTACCATATTGGGTTGTGCCGACAACATGCTCAAGCTCAGCCGAAACGTAGTAACTATGCACAAAGTAAAAACGTTCTCTATCGTCAATACCATGCCACATGGGGTGCGCACGCTGCTCTACCTCGTTCCAGCCCATATGAGGAACCTTCAGCCGAGCACCGGCTTCTTCGAGGTTTTTACCGAAATATGCTACTTCACCGGGGAAAAGACCAATGCAATCGACACCGCCGTTTTCGGCACTGTGCTCCATCAGCGCTTGCATGCCCACGCATATCCCTAATAGCGGAGTACCCTCGGCAACCACTTCTTTGACCAAGGCATCGAAGCCCAGGCGCTTGATCTCTGCCATACAATCACGAATGGCCCCTACACCAGGCAAAACTACGCGATCGGCAGAGCGTATCAATTCCGGGTCTGACGTCACGACCACGCGCGCTTCCGGAGCAACGTGTTCAATTGCTTTCGATACGGAATGCAAATTGCCCATTCCGTAATCCATTATCGCTATCAGGTTCATTATTTATTCACTTAATGTCTTAATTAACGCTCGACCAAATTGCTAGAGTCAGCAGCCGACAAGCACACTAAACGCCGTGCCTTAAAACACAACTGACCTCGAGAGAGGTCAGTGATAATCGCCGCTTGCCAGAACCCGTGAGTTTATCAGAGGCAACCCTTGGTTGACGGCATCATACCCGCCATACGCTCATCCAGCTCAAGCGCCATGCGCAAGGCACGACCAAAAGCCTTAAAAACTGTTTCAATCTGGTGATGCGCGTTTTTACCCTTCAGGTTGTCGATATGCAAGCTCACTAAGGCGTGATTTACAAAACCCTGAAAAAACTCGTAAAACAGGTCTACATCAAATTTACCAACACTGCCCTTCACAAAAGGCACGTCCATTTCGAGACCGGGCCGACCGGAAAAGTCGATTACAACACGCGAAAGCGCTTCGTCCAGAGGAACATAGGCATGGCCGTAGCGGCGTATGCCTTTCTTATCACCGACTGCTTTTGCGAAAGCCTGCCCTAGCGTTATACCCAAATCTTCCACCGTGTGGTGATCGTCGATATGTAAGTCACCCTTAGCGACAGCATCTATATCAATCAAGCCATGACGGCAGATCTGATCCAGCATATGTTCCAGAAAAGGCACACCGGTATCGAAATGCGCTTTACCGGTACCATCGAGGTTAACCGATACTTTGATCTGGGTTTCCAGAGTGTTACGCTCAACCTGGGCTTTTCTTTCCGCCATGTAGTGCTCCAATTCGCTTACGATTTAATCCAGTCAGGACAGAGCGCAGCATTATAACCCGAAACTTTGTAGGCGACTATCTAATAAGTTCTGTCTGCCTAAGGCAATAAAGCAGGTTGAACTCGCTGGCCAGCTCAAACAGTTTCGGCACCAGCTTGATTGTTGACTAAACTGACAGACAGCTGCAAAACATCTCGTTTAGCACTTGGCCAAAGAGGCACACACTATGAACACACAAATAACGCAAGCCACACCCTGCAAGGTAGACTTAGAGAAAGGCAAAAAATACTTTTGGTGTGCGTGTGGGGCAAGCAAAACGCAACCCTATTGTGATGGGAGTCATAAGTCATTGGGGAGCAAGACAGAAAAGGTATTACCCTTGGTATTTGAAGCGGAAAATACCGAAACCCGATACCTTTGCGCCTGCAAACGAACAGGCTCACCGCCCTTTTGCGACGGCAGCCATAAACAACCAGCGTAAAAACACTAACAGGCCTGCTTGTTTTTCCAGCAAGCCTGTCATAAAAAACTAAGCGCTCAGCGCGCCTTTCAGGTTAGCGATATAGGTATCAACCATCGCACTGAACTCATGCTTAACCACAGGGCTAATTGCCAACTTTAATAAACCGG
>JBFJVR010000393.1:0-3185 GCA_041624095.1 Oleiphilaceae bacterium | reverse complement strand
TACGCGATGGCTCACGTTTCGACCTGTGGACCAGCAGCATCATCATCGTCGGCTATGCCATACCCGGCTTTCTGTTCGGCGTTATCCTTATTGTGTTGTTTGCGGGTGGCACTTACTTCGACTGGTTCCCCTTGCGCGGGCTAAGTTCACCCAATTTCGATGACATGAGCTTCGGGCAGCAAGTTGTAGATTATGCCTGGCACCTGGTGCTCCCAGTTAGTGCACTAGTTATCAGCGGCTTTGCAACCTTAACCATGCTGACTAAAAACTCGTTTATGGACGAGATTAATAAACAATACGTTGTTACTGCCCGTGCAAAAGGCTTAAGCGAAAATCGCGTGCTATACGGGCATGTTTTTCGCAATGCCATGTTGATTGTAATTGCTGGCATGCCTGCTGCATTGATAGGCATTTTCTTTACCGGTGCCATGTTGATAGAGGTTATTTTTTCGCTCGACGGGCTCGGTCTGTTAGGCTTCGAGGCCGTATTGAACCGCGATTACCCGGTTATGTTTGGCACACTGTTTGTTTTCACTCTGCTGGGGCTGATACTCAAACTGATCAGCGACCTAAGCTATGTAGCTATTGACCCACGTATCGACTTTGCGAGTAGAGAGCATTAATGAGGCTATTGAATCCTTCGCAGTGGAATCCGCTTAACCAAAGAAGATGGCAAAATTTCCGTAACAACAAGCGCGGTTATTATTCGCTCATTCTGTTTAGCCTGTTATTTTTTACCACCTTGTTTGCCGAGCTGATAGCCAATGACAAGCCGGTACTCGTGGTGTATCAAGATGAATTCTATTTCCCTTTTTTACAGGTATACCCCGAAACGACCTTTGGTGGTGATTTCGAAACCGAAGCGGATTATCGAGATGAATTTGTAGCCGAGCTTATTCATGCCGACGGCTGGATGCTCTGGCCCCTTATCGCCTATAGCTACGACACCATAAATTACCAGCTTACCGAACCCGCCCCCTCTCCTCCTAGCGGTGAAAACCTGCTGGGGACGGATGACCAGGCGCGCGACGTATTAGCGCGTATTATCTACGGATTCAGAATCTCAGTACTGTTCGGGCTCGCCCTCACCCTATTCAGCTCGCTGGTTGGCGTCCTTGTTGGGGCTATTCAGGGCTTTTATGGTGGCAAGATAGACCTGTTGGGGCAGCGTTTTATAGAAACCTGGTCGGGTCTGCCAGTCTTGTTTCTGTTAATCATACTGACCAGTTTTGTAACACCGAATTTCTGGTGGTTGCTGGGCATCATGTTACTGTTTAGCTGGATGGGACTGGTCGATGTCGTGCGTGCGGAGTTCCTCCGTGCGCGCAATCTTGAATACGTGCGCGCTGCACGCGCACTTGGTTTGAGTAATCGCGGGATAATGTTCCAGCATATGCTCCCGAATGCCATGGTGGCAACGCTCACCTTTATGCCCTTCATACTGACAGGCTCGATTACCACGCTGACCTCACTGGACTTTCTCGGCTTTGGGCTCCCCCCTGGCTCACCGTCCTTGGGTGAGCTGATCGCCCAAGGCAAAAACAACCTCCACGCCCCTTGGCTTGGAGTATCGGCCTTTTTGGTGCTGGCGATCATGTTGTCGCTATTGGTATTTATCGGCGAAGCGGTGCGCGACGCCTTCGACCCCAGGAAGCTTTAGGATGACTGAGCAACGCGACACACTGTTATCGGTAGAGAATCTTGGGCTTAGCTTCCACCAAAACAACGAAGTAATTGAAGCCGTGCATTCAATTTCATTTGACGTGAACGAGGGGCAAACACTTGCGATTGTTGGCGAAAGCGGCTCGGGAAAATCTGTCACTGCGCAAGCCATCATGCAGCTATTGCCACGCACAAAGGTAAGGTATCCACATGGCTCGATACGCTACAAAGGAAACGAGCTTCTGCATTTGAGTGAGCAGGAAATGATGTCACTCCGAGGAAGGGAAATCAGTATGATTTTTCAGGAGCCGATGACCTCCCTCAACCCCTTGCACACCATTTTAAAGCAAATTGGAGAGACGCTGGAGTTGCATAGCGGCTTAAGCGGGAAAGCGTCGCGAGAGCGCGTCATAGAACTTCTCGAACTCGTCGGTATAGATCGGGCTGCCGAGCGCCTCGATGCTTACCCTCACGAACTGTCTGGGGGGCAAAAGCAACGCGTGATGATAGCCATGGCTTTGGCAAACGAGCCGGAAATATTAATAGCCGACGAGCCTACCACCGCACTTGATGTGAGCGTTCAAAAACAGGTGTTGGAACTGCTTAGAGCCTTGCAACAACGATTAGGTATGGCCATTATTTTAATCTCCCACGATTTAAATATCGTGCGCCATTACGCCGACAATATCGTTGTGATGCACGAGGGCCACATGGTTGAATACGGCAACGCTCAGGATATATTCAGCAAGCCTGCACACCCCTATACGCAGAAGCTTATTGCAGCAGAGCCCTCGGGCAGCGTAGCACCTTTGCCAGCAGATTCACCAACACTGCTCGAAACCGAAGCGCTTAGCGTCCGGTTCATCACGGATAAAACCTTTTGGGGCAAACCCAAACGTACATTTGACGCGGTAAAAGGAATCACTATTAGTGTTAAGCAGGGCGAGACACTGGGCATCGTGGGCGAAAGCGGAAGCGGTAAAACCACCTTCGGTCTGGCCTTGCTCAAACTGCTAGCATTCGAGGGTAAGGTCAACTTCGAAGGGCAGCCTATTGCACACTTGAATCAGGCAGGTTTCCGCCCTTTGCGCAAAGAAATCCAGATCGTGTTTCAGGATCCTTACGGAAGCCTAAGCCCGCGAATGTCGGTTTTACAAATCATCGAAGAAGGCTTGCGCATTCATAATATCGGCTCGGCAGCAGACCGTGAACAACTTATTATCGAAGCCCTACGCGAAGTCGAATTGGACCCAGATACACGGCATCGTTACCCCCACGAATTTTCAGGGGGGCAACGCCAACGTATCGCTATTGCAAGGGCTTTGGTTCTTAAACCTAAGATCATCATTCTCGACGAGCCCACCTCGGCACTCGACCGAACCGTTCAGGTTCAGGTCATCGAACTGCTGCGGCATTTACAACAAAAATACCAGCTTGCCTATATCTTTATTAGCCACGATCTCGCGGTAGTCAAGGCGCTCAGTCATCAGGTACTGGTAATGAAACAGGGAGAAGTCATCGAG
>JBFJVR010000392.1:0-3197 GCA_041624095.1 Oleiphilaceae bacterium | reverse complement strand
TACGTGGCAGACCGCGCATAAGATGAAAGTTCAGCGCGGCCTTTTGGAAGAAGACAAAGCCATGGGCTGTGATAACTTTCGCGCCAAACGCTATATTGCAAAGTACACCATTAACCCTGCGATAACCCATGGTATCAGCCAGTTTGTAGGGTCGATAGAAACAGGAAAAATGGCCGATCTCGTCTTATGGAAGCCTGCATTTTTTGGGGTGAAACCAAGCCTTATCCTTAAAGGTGGTTGCATTGCCGCGGCGCCTATGGGCGACCCGAACGCCTCGATTCCTACACCGCAGCCGGTCCATTACCGCCCTATGTTTGGCGCAATGGGTTCAGCGGTCAATGCCTGCTCGACAACCTTCGTCAGTCAGGCTGCCATCGCCGAGAATGTACAGCAAAACCTGGGCTTGCGTCGCACACTTAAACCCTGCTCAAATACCCGCCGGGTGACAAAGCAGGCAATGGTTTTGAATGCAGCAACGCCGACTATCGAAGTCGATGCCCAGCGCTACGAAGTTAGAGCTGATGGCGTGTTGTTGACTTGCGAGCCCGCGAAGGTATTGCCAATGGCTCAACGCTATTTTCTTTTTTGATACAGTTTTAAAGGCAAAATCGATTAATGTTGAAAATAACCAGACAATGTGACGCGTCCTCTTGTTCACCTGAGCAGGTAGTAGATTCCGTCTCGCTGACTTACGAGCAAAGGGTAAAGGGCCGACTTAGGGCGCTGAGCGATAATGGGCTGGAACTTGGTTTATTTCTTGAACGGGGAAAGGTCCTGCGCGATGGTGACCTGTTACAGGCAGAAGATGGAAGTGTGATCAAAGTGTCCGCCGCCGAAGAATTGCTATGCGAAGGACGCACTGACGATTGGCTGGTATTTGCGCGGTGTTGCTATCACTTGGGTAACCGCCACGTTCCCTTGGAAGTTGGCGAACAGGTGCTGCGTTTTCAGCCTGATCATATTCTTGCCGAAATGATTTCCATGCACGGTATGAGCGTGAAAGAGCTGAAGGCTCCGTTTAACCCTGAGCAGGGCGCATATTCCGGAGGGCAGGGGCATGGACACCATCACGCCCACTGAGGAAAGGGATGACTCTCGGGCCTTGTCGTTGCTTTATCTCGCTAGCCCTGCGTTACCGATCGGCGCATTTGCTTACTCTCAAGGGCTCGAAAAAGCGATAGATGCCGGGCGTGTCGCCGATAAAGTTTCGTTGCGGCAATGGTGCTTAGATGCCATTCGTTTTGGTTTGGTTCAGCTGGACATGCCAGTATTAAGACGGCTCTATCAGGCTTTAACAAGCGGCGACATGCAGCGTTTTGCGTATTGGAACGACTACATTTTCGCCTGTCGGGAAACCTACGAGCTATATGAAGAGGAACGCCAACTGGGAGCGAGCCTTAGGCGCCTGGTTTTGCAGCAGGGCCTTTGCGAAGCGGAATTCGCCTGGCCCGAAAGAGTGGCGTATCTGAGTTGCTTTGCCGTGGCCGGAAAGGGTCTTGGTTTGGATGACACCCTGTTGCTGACGGCGTTTGTTTGGTCCTGGCTAGAAAACCAGGTTGCCGTGGCAGGCAAGGCAGTCCCGATTGGCCAAAGTGACGCGCAAAGCGTGTTACTCGCTATCAAGCCCGATTTAGCCACGATGGTTAAGCAGGGATTACAACTTACTGATGCTCAATTGAGCGGGTCTTTACCCGGCTTGGCTATCCATAGCGCATTACACGAAACCCAGTATTCCAGACTATTCAGGAGTTAGAATGACAACACAATGTTTACGAGTTGGTATTGGCGGCCCGGTGGGCTCTGGTAAAACAGCCTTACTAAAAAATCTCTGCCGTGCGCTGCGAGATACCTACAATATGGCTGTGGTCACCAACGACATCTACACCAAGGAAGATGCGCAGTTCCTTATGCGCCACGAAGCCCTGGATGAAGACCGTATCATGGGTGTAGAGACCGGCGGTTGTCCACATACAGCGATTCGCGAAGATGCATCGATGAATCTCGCTGCAATTGAAGACTTGCAAGCTCGGCACGCAGGGCTCGAACTGGTGTTCGTTGAAAGTGGCGGCGACAACCTGAGCGCGACCTTTAGCCCTGAGCTGTCTGATCTTACCCTGTATGTTATCGACGTCTGTGCAGGTGACAAAATACCGCGCAAAGGCGGCCCGGGAATTACTAAATCTGACCTTCTCATCATCAATAAAATAGACCTTGCCGATTACGTGAATGCGTCTTTGGAGGTGATGGAAAGAGATGCAAAAAAAATGCGTGGCGAACGGCCGTTTGTATTCACGAATATGGCAACAGGCGAAGGTCTTGAAGACATCATCGGCTTTATTAAAAAAGAGGGGATGTTGCGGGGCTAAGCTCGTATTCACTTGCTCTATGTTTTGAGTGTGCGCCAGTTCACACTATGCAGGCATACGCGCTGCTTTTGTTGGCCAATGTAACAAACTGTGATAATTTGTGACTCACGGTCAATCTATCGACAAACAGCGTCAACGTCGCATACTCAGGAACGGACAATGAATCGCAACGGACATTACACAAAAACAATCAAGCAGCGCATTGCCGTGCCGCTTGTTTGTTTGCTGTGTGTGGTGTTCCAGCCCGCTAATGCTGAACTGCTGCTGTTAGACGATTCGACGATGGCAAAGGTTACAGGTCGTTCTGGTTTGACGATTGATATCGAAACCATGCTGACTATTGCCGAAATAGAATATGTCGATGAAGGTTCCATGGTCTGGAAGGACATTTCCCTGACCGGAATCGGTGGCGGCTTGCTCGATAATTTACGCGCCAAAGTAGACTCAACAGATGGCAATGAAACCATTGCGGTCGGTTTCTCTGAAGTCGCGATGTACGCAGATCTAGGTTACTTCGATGCATCTGAAGCCGATGTTGCTTGGGCCATCGCTGAATATGCCGACGGCTCGGGCGGTTACGGCAAGCAATTCGGTGATGGCGATGCGATCATTCACGTAACCTCTCAGGATATGGGTATAGACCTCTCTGTTGCCCCGAATCCTGCCGATTATGCGGCTAACCTCCAAGCTTACAAGAATGCGGTAGATTTACATTACCAAGAAGGGATGTTTGGTCTGCGTAGTTCAGACGGTAGTGTCGAGACCGCTCTGAGTGAAAACTTCTCTGTTGAAGCTTACTTGGGTTATTTCGATATCATTCTGAAAAACAAT
>JBFJVR010000391.1:0-3197 GCA_041624095.1 Oleiphilaceae bacterium | reverse complement strand
GTTCGAGCCCTCCGAAGAAAGGCCGCTGTAACACCAGCGACATTAAGGAGGCACTGAACATTAAGCCGATAGCAGTTAGTATTTTCAGCACGCAGTAGTTCAGCCAGCTAAACACAGCCGACAAGCTAAGAATAATGGCGAATAGTAAATTTTCGGTAATATAGATTTTAAATCACCGTGCTATTTACATTTCCTTTGTAGAGTCTTACCCGCTATGTTTTATTTTTCATCGCTTGTTGCAATAAAGCGCCCATGCTACCGACCTTCGCTTTGACCTCACCGGCCCGTTTGTTCTGCCCTTGCTTTCGTTGCCCACCAGGATTTTGTGCGTGCGATTTTTGTCCGTCAGGCTTTGCTCGCTGTAGCCGCCTTGCTCGGGCGTCGCTCTCCTGCTGCTCAGGCAGCTCATCGTCAAGACGCATGGTCAGGCCGATGCGGTTACGCTTCACGTCGACCTCCATCACTTTGACTTTAACCACATCACCAGCTTTTACCACTTCACGGGGGTCTTTAACAAAACGGTTCGATAAGGCAGAAATATGCACCAGGCCATCTTGGTGCACGCCGATGTCAACAAAGGCACCAAAATTGGTGACATTGGTGATCGCCCCCTCCAGCACCATACCCGCCTCAAGATGGCTAATTTTTTCTACACCCTCCTGAAACTTTGCGGCTTTAAAAACCGGGCGCGGGTCACGACCAGGTTTGTCGAGCTCGCTGATGATGTCGGTTACAGTTGGCAGACCGAACTGATCATCCACAAAGTCAGCGGCTTTCACACTGCGCAAGAAGCTGGTATTACCAATCAACCCTGCCATATCGAGATTATTGCGCTGGGCAATGTTCTCGACCACAGCATAAGACTCGGGGTGCACTGCAGAGGCGTCTAGAGGATTACTACCGTTGGCAATGCGTAAAAAACCAGCTGCCTGCTCGTAGGTTTTAGCACCAAGACGTGGCACCGCTTTAAGTTCATCACGGCTGCTAAAAGCCCCGTTATTATCGCGAAACTCAACAATATTATTGGCGATGCTCTGACTTAAACCAGAGACTCTGGCCAGCAGTGGGGCCGAGGCAGTATTGACTTCGACGCCAACGGCATTCACACAATCCTCCACCACCACATCCAGGGAGCGAGCCAGTTGAAATTGCGACACATCGTGCTGGTACTGGCCAACACCAATCGACTTGGGGTCAATTTTCACCAGCTCAGCCAAAGGGTCCTGTAAACGTCGGGCGATAGAAATAGCGCCGCGAATAGTGACATCGAGATCGGGGAATTCCTTCGCAGCAAATTCACTGGCCGAATAAATAGAAGCCCCCGCTTCATTCACCATGACGCTTTGCGCTTTGAGTTGCTTGTGTGTTTTCAGCACATCTTTTACGAATCTTTCTGTTTCGCGGGAGCCGGTGCCATTGCCGATAGCAATTAAACCAACATTGTGTTTTTCGCACAGCTGCACCAAAACCGCTTCTGCCTCCTGCAGACGATTTTGCGGCGGCGTGGGGAAAATAGCACAGTGATCGAGCACCTTGCCTGTACCATCGACAACGGCAAGTTTGACACCCGTGCGCAAACCGGGATCTAGGCCGATGGTCGCTTTTTGCCCTGCAGGGGCTGCAAGCAGTAAATCTTTTAGATTGTCGGCAAAAACCTGTATGGCGCCTTCTTCTGCTCGCTCACGTATTTCACCCAACAAATCGGTTTCAAGATGGGTTAATAGCTTCACTCGCCAAGTCCAGCGCACCACTTCGTTTAACCAGCGGTCGGCGGCGCGACCCTCGTCACTAATACCCCAAAAATTGGCCACTATACCTTCGCAGGGGTGAGCCACTTTAATCGACCCGCTTTTCTCACCATTACCTACGGTGATGGCAATGCTCAACACGCCTTCGTTGCGCCCTCGAAAAATCGCCAATGCCCGATGAGAAGGAATAGTGTTGAGCGGCTCATCGTATTCAAAGTAATCGCGGAACTTAGCGCCTTCGTTTTCTTTACCGTCAATTAATCGAGCACTGGCCTGCCCCTCTTCTTTGAGGAAGCTGCGCAACTGCCCGAGTAACTCTGCATTTTCGGCAAATTTCTCCATCAAAATAAATTTGGCGCCATCGAGGGCCGCTTTCACATCAGTGATTTTTTTGCCCTCCTCGCTATCGCCATTAAGGTATTTCGCCGCTTCGTCTTCAGGGTTCAGGCCAGGTTCGCCGAGCAAGGCCTCCGCCAGTGGCTCGAGTCCAGCCTCCCGGGCAATCTGCCCCTTGGTACGGCGTTTCACTTTATAAGGCAAGTAGAGGTCTTCGAGCCGCGTTTTGGTATCTGCCGCCTTTATTGACTGCGCTAATTCGGGGGTCAACTTGCCCTGTTCATCAATACTTTTAAGAACGGCATCGCGACGCTCTTCAAGCTCACGTAAGTAACGCAAGCGTTCTTCAAGAATGCGCAATTGGCCGTCATCAAGGCCACCCGTCACCTCTTTGCGGTAGCGTGCAATAAACGGCACCGTCGCACCCTCGTCCAACATTTCAATCGCCGCTTCTGCTTGCTGTTGTTTGGCTCCAATTTCATCGGCAATTCGCTGGGCAATACTCTCCATACACTTATTCACTCTTCGTCAGGTGGGTTTGAATGGGGCTGTGTGGGTAACGTCAAAGAAGTGACTCAAAAATCAGACAGCCCGGCATAGACACTGGTATTATGAATATAAGCGCTAAACAAAACAGTACTAAATCAATGTGCATCGTTTTTTATTCACGCTATAAGCCAATACAGCTGTACGCCTTACCTTTCCACCGGTGGTTTACACTGTAAGCCAATATATATAACTGACATTCAGAGAATAAATACTGAACATACAAATTATTGATTTAATTTATTAGGGCTGTTTCGCTACTATGCACAGCGTTATAAAACACCTGCCGCTTAGCAGGCCAAGGCAAGTCACTCGAAACCAGCGAAATGTCAAGGTTCAACTAAGCGATATTTCAACACCCACCTTACATTTAAGGAGTCACTGACTATGTCATATACATCAGACATCGACGCAGCTGCCAGCTTGATCAAAGAGCAAGGCAGTGCATGGAACGCCATCAGCCCCGAGTATGTCGCTCGCATGCGCGCCCAGAACCGCTTTAAAACTGGTCTCGATATCGCCAAATACACCGCCGGTATCATGCGTAAAGATATGGCTGATTACGAC
>JBFJVR010000390.1:0-3215 GCA_041624095.1 Oleiphilaceae bacterium | reverse complement strand
CCCTAATGCGAAAGTCGCGCAAAGGTACAAGCTGAAACCGAAAATATGGTAAATGGGCAATGGCGCAATCAGCAGGGGTACAATGCCCTCGTCGTCACCTTCAAGGTGCTTATGACCTTGCGCTACACTGCCAATCAAATTGCCGTGGCTAAGCATCGCACCTTTCGCAACACCCGTGGTACCACCGGTGTATTGAAGCACAGCCAAATCGTTCAAGGTCGGGCGAACCTTTGGCAAATCCTTGCCTTTGCCAAGATCCATCGCCGCTGGCAAGGTAAGTAGCGTCACCGTTTCATCGAGATTATGCTCAGGCGCTGGCTGCGCCTCCATCATGTCGAATACGTTAGTGGAGATCAGCAACTTAATGTCGGTATCAGGAATAACCTTTTCAGCTGCAGCGACAAATTCACTCAGCATCACCACCGCCTTGGCACCGCTATCTTGGAATTGGTGGCGTAACTCTCTTTCGGTATACAGCGGATTGGTGTTCACCAACACCAAACCAGCCCGAATAATGCCCCAGGCTGCGACGGGATACTGAATCAGGTTGGGCAGCTGAATGGCTACCCTATCACCGGGCTCCAAGCCCGCATCACTGCGCAGATAGGCCGCGAAATCGCGTGACTTCTGGTCTATTTCACGAAAAGTGACGTCTTGCCCCAAACATGTAAACGCAATTCTGTCAGCAAACTCAGTGCAGGCTCTTTCAAACAGATCCAGCACCGAGGTGTAATTTTCATCATTGATAGCGTTAATTTGCTTACGGGCGTAATCGAAGCGAGGGTCGGTAGCAAAATTCATATTATGGTGCCCTTTCAGTTTGGCCTATTAAAGTAGAATTATCGTGATAGGACCAAAAGTATACGCACCGATCAAGCGACGAAACAATAGAACCGCATTGCGCCCTGCTAGCGACACCCGCCTGCAATACTTGCTATGCAGCTTCGCCGCCCAAAAACTCGCTTAATGTTAGGTCCAGCTCTAACAAGGCCCCGGCTCCATCACCTTTGAATGATGACCCATGCATAATGGCTAAAACTTCAGGCTTTAATCCGGCCAGTCGCTGCAAGGTAGCGCGGGTATAGGGCGTAAACGGAACGTCATTTGCCAAAGGGCCATGCGCACCTTCCTGAATGGCGATTTTTACATCTTTCAAAATTTCCATTCCACCCAGAGGCTCGGGGTCACCCGGTTGAAAAAATAAATCCGAACACAACAAGGTCTTGGTTGTTTGATCGTAGAATAGACCTGCATCCCACCCGTGGGGCACGTGGGGTGTGGCCAAAAACTGCAGGTGATGACTGCCAGTCTTAAGTACTTCATTGTCAGCCAAAGGCCTTGCCGGACGAATGGCAAAATCGTTGACGTTAACCATCGCCCCAACAAAACTGCATACGGCCTGAGCTTGGGGCGCGAGGCTTAGCCAATCATTGAGGGCACCGCACTCATCAGACTCAAAGTGGCTAAAGCCGATCCAGCGCAATGTTTTTGGATCTATCACGTTGCCGACCCCGTCCAGCGCCGACTGAAACATCGAACGCATGCCGGTGTGCATCAAGAATGGCTCGTCGTCTTTTATTAGGAACTGATTGAACTGAATGCCAAAATCGGAATTGAAGCTTGAAATCCTGAAGACGTTTTTGTTGATCTCGGTAACTGTGGCGTCCATAGAAAGGCTCCTATATTGCCGTGGACTTAAGTCCCGCCTCCTTATAGAGGCGCATTTCCATACTCCACCCTAGCAAGGGGGAAATCAACGTTATTTACAGCACAACGCATGCGTGCAAAATCGAAGACACTGGGCAAACGCGGTAGAGCGAAGACTGTGAAATTACCCAATTGTCATTCACTAGTAGTAGCCTTAACGTAGACTGGCTAATTCCCATGGGGCTTGCCCAGCACACCGGAGCAAGAGCGGGGCTATAACCCAACAATAATTCAACACAACAAAAAGGCAGAGACCGATGTCATCAGAACAGAATAAAGCCGTAGTCGAGAAAATGTGGCGCGCACTTAGCGAGATGGATTGGGAGGCGATGAAAGCCTGCATGCACCCTGAAATATTCTATGAAGATGTACCCAGCGATGACCCTGGCGCACATGGGCCGGACAATTGCGTTAAACGCCTGCAAATTGCCTTTAAACATCTAAGCAAGCAAGAACAGACCACGCATCATATTGTTTCCGAAGGTAATGTTGTATTTCTGGACCACACTGAAAAGTGGACCTTCACCTCGGGCGAAACTGCTCAGCATACTTTTTGCACCATGCACGAAGTGAAAGATGGCTTGGTAAGCCGCTGGAGCGACTATTGGGATATGAACAAGTTTGTCGGGCAGTTTCCGGGATGGTTTCTGGAAGAAATGATGAAATCTACGGCGGCTGATTTTAGCGACTAGAAATAGAACGAGGGAGAAGCGCAGCTGCGCTTTTCCCTCTGCTCACCACTCAATCGCGCTTAAAGAGTAGCAAAAAGCTGGCAAATGCCGGCACATCCAAAGCACCTCCAACAAGCTTAATATCCCCACTGGCTAGAGCGCCGGGAACACCACGCGCCTGCATTAATACTTCTACCAGAGCTCCTGTTGTGGTTTTTACATGAAGATCGGACGAGCCCCAATCCTCAAGCGATTCGCCATGAAGCAACTCGGCCACACCTCTACGAACATGCACGCCGTAGCGCTCACCGGTATCGGTGAATTCGAATAGTACTCGCGTATCACGATCGAGACTTTTCTCTGCATTGAGATTTACCGGCAGTGACGCAAGCACCTCGCCAATGGGCAGCGACTTGGCAAAAGCCAGAGAGTCACTTTTCAATTCCGGTTGGGAAACTTTGATTGATCCTACGAGCTCACCTGCCTGTGTCAAATAAAAATGTCTGTCATTCGGGTTTTCGCTGGCATAAGCCAAAGCGCGAAAAGCTTCGGCTTTGAGTTCACGCACACGTTTATCGTCTTTGATGGCGAGCACTTCGCTGGCAAGCTCGGCCGCCCATTGGTAACGTGCATCAGCCACTGCTTTTTCGATAAGCGAAACCGCTTTGTCGAAACTACCCATGGCTTCCACCAGCGCCGCCGCCCGCTCGGCAGCAGGCAGGGGAGATAGATCACTGGCGTCGCCGCCAAACCAACCCAAATAGCCGTTAAAGATATTGCGCACCGACCAGGACACCCGGCCATAGTGCTCCTGCAGCCAGGGGTGTGATTTCAGGT
>JBFJVR010000389.1:0-3224 GCA_041624095.1 Oleiphilaceae bacterium | reverse complement strand
TGCGTATACCTGTGCGGGTATCGCCCAGCGCTTGCCCTCAAATTTGAAACGCACTTGTGCATCCAGATAAATCAGCCAGGCGAATAGAATCAACAACATCACGCCCAACAATTTGAACAAAAAAGCGCGCCTATACCACGGCGTTTGCATCACTATGTCTGAACGACTGCGCTTCGAACTGGTCTTATCTCTGGCCATATTATGTTATCGATTCCAGCCCGGATCGGGCTATTATTGGGTTTTCTGAAAATGACGTAGGGGCCCACGTGACAAGCGAGCTGATTAGCGCACTGTGCAACGCGGATATATATCCACATGCGACACGTGATATAGCACTCATAGAAACTCACATCTCATGGGTCATTTTGACCGGAGACTATGCCTATAAAATCAAAAAGCCGGTAAATTTTGGTTTTTTGGATTTTACGACATTGGCGCAGCGGAAACAGTATTGTGAAGCAGAATTAAGTCTTAACGCGCGCTCCGCTCCGGAAATCTATTTGGGGCTCGTAGCGATCTATGGCAGCATCGAAGCCCCCTGCATATCCGAAGATATAGACAGCATCCAACAGCCCATCGAATATGCGATCAAAATGAATCAGTTCGAGCAACACCAGCTTTTTTCAGCCTTGAGCCGTAGCGAAGAACTGAAAATGCAGCACATTGAAGAGTTGGCGGACAAAGTCGCGAATTTCCATAGCCAAGTAAAGGCAGCGGATCCGGCTTCGCAGTATGGTCAGCCGCATCAGGTTTACGCACCCATGCGCCAGAACTTCGAACAAATCGCTGAGCTACTGGACACTCTGGAGCTGGACAAGCACGGTGAGCTTAAGATGCAGTTAAGGCAACTGGAAGCGTGGACCGAGTCTACCTTTGAGCGGTTGCGGCCCCTGCTTGCTGCACGAAAGCAAGACGGCTTTGTTAAGGACTGCCATGGCGACATGCACTTGGGAAACCTGACGCTGTTCAGAGGCCATGTCACCTTGTTTGACTGTATCGAATTCAACAACGATTTCCGGTGGATCGACGTAATCAGTGACATCGCCTTCCTGATTATGGACTTCGAGGACCACAAGCTGGCGCATTTCGCGAACCGTTTTCTGAATAATTATCTTGAGCATACTGGCGACTATGCAGGCCTGAAACTGCTGCCGTTTTACAAAGCATACCGCGCGACTGTGCGCGCGAAAATATCCTTACTTTCGATGCTGTCTCCGGGGCTGACTCGACAGCGGCGCGCACAACTGGAGAAGCAATACCTAAGCTATATTGACCTAGCGGAGCGTTGCTCTGCCCTGCCAAATCGCATCGTATTAACAATGCACGGCTTGTCAGGGACAGGTAAAAGCACCGTTGCATTGCGCCTGGTCGACCGACTTGGCTTGGTGCGAATTCGCTCTGATGTAGAACGAAAACGCATTTTCGACTTGGATGCCCAATCGCACCCCGTAGGAGAACTGGCCAGGGAACTCTATCAGGAAACCAGCACCCGACAGACCTATCACAAACTCGCTGAACTGTGCGCGCACACTCTGGATGCCGGTTTATCCGTAGTCATTGATGCAACCAACCTGAAACACTGGCAAAGAGAGATGATTCAGCACACTGCAGACCTACGCGGCGTCCCGGTGAGCATCGCTTATTGTCAGGCATCGATGTCGGTAATCAGAGAGTGGATACAGAAACGGCGAAAAGAAAATCAGGACGCATCCGATGCCAACTTTGACGTGGTCGACAGACAACTAAGTGCTCGCGATCCGTTAAATAAAGATGAGTTAAAACAGGCTTTTGTGATTCACAGCAACATACTCGCAGAAACCAATGAACTGGTCAGCGAAATCAAAAAGCGCTTTCTATAAGTATTTTTAAAGGGGAAAGGCAAGTACAACAAGAAAGGAACCGAGACCTTTACAGCTGCAACACGCCGTGTTCGCAAAGGTCTCTGACATTGCGCTAATTTAATTAAACGACGTGAAGGTGCCCGACGTTTTCTATCTGACGCATATCTTGCAAGGGCTCTCGCATACGGGTTTCGTGGTTCAGTCTTACCGAACCATGATATATCGCTCTGCACTCGCCTGGCGCCGTCATCACACAATGATTTCTGGCCGCCTCGATGGCCTGCTCGCTACGCTCAAATGGCCCACAAAACTGGCGATTTTCTAAATAGAAGAAGCCATGCTCAACATCGTCAATTACCGTGATAACTTCATCAAGTTGAATTTCATTTGACATATTTTTTGCTCCAATTTTTATAGTTGTTCTGGACAGCAAAAGCGAAATTAGCACTTAAATTGCAATAATGCCAATGTTTATCTCGGCAATATAGGGTCCAAAACAGGGATCAGGCATCTAAGCGCTGCCAACCGGCTAGTGCAGATTCGCTCCGTCAAAGTGCGCAAGTAACTGCTGCGCAGAGTGCCGGATCGCATCACGGTGCTCTCGCTCAAGCTTAAAGCGTTCTGCATCAAGTTTTCGAATCAACTTACTATCCGTCTGCTTGCGCGCCTCATGCGTCGGCATGTGAGACAAACCCTGGTACATCAGGTTAAATACGCGGAATTTATCCAAACGATGGAGGTCTGCATCATAGTTGTCGAGTAGCACTTTGATACGGATGCAGCCTTCCGACAATTCAAGCTGGTCATCAAGCATGGTTTTGGCGATCACTTGCATGCTTTCGACCAGATAACGGCGGTGCTTGTCCAATTCTTGTTGCTGCTCGGCCTGGTGCTTAGCCTGAGCGGCTTTCAGTTTTTTTAGGTCACGCCATGTGACCCAAATAATTGCCGCCAAACCGACGATGAGCACGAGACCAATCGCAATGCCCGCAGTGACCCAGTTCAATTCCATAAAAGCGCTCTAATCGACATGACAAGAGCGGCAGTATAACCGATCACCTTTCGCCAACATAGCTCCTGCGCAGGAAAGCACTCTGCTCACCCATCAGGCGCGCTATATTGCAGGGCTGGCTCTGCGTATCAGCGCAGCACAGTCGATGTCACGAGGCAGCGTGCCGTAGACCCAGCCCTTATTCTCTCGTCCTAAACGTGCTTTACAAAAGGCATCCGCAACGCTCTCGTCTCCACTTTGTAGCAACGTTGCCGCCTGTATTGTCAACGCCATTTGCTCAACGATGGATCTTGGCCGGTATTCGATCTGATCCCGGTCAGACAACTCTCTAGACAAACTATCGAGCGCGGCATCCATAAGCGGGTGCATAC
>JBFJVR010000388.1:0-3228 GCA_041624095.1 Oleiphilaceae bacterium | reverse complement strand
TTGGACATCTTGCCTTGCAAGCGAGGAGGAGACCATATAAGGGAGACGTAAGAAGCGGTATGCCAGGAGGGATACGCAAAATTGGGAGTACTTGCTAAGGTGTAAAGCGACGGCTCCGTCGGCTCCATCACACGCAACACCCACGCAGGTGGGTATCTACTTGGTGTGGAGGTCTACATCACTGTCTAGTTCTCATCACTAAAGTCGTAGTTCATCTCGGTGGTAGGCGCCTGTAAATAGTAGCCTTGAATATAATTGACGCCCGCCTGCCATAGCGTAGATAGCAAGGCAGCACTTTCAACTAGGGGAACAATGGTAAGCTTGTCCATCGATTGCAGGGTTTGGATAATCTCCTTGGCGTTTTCTCTTTCCTGCTCGCCTTTTTGCATATCTTGGGTAAACGAGCCTTCCAGCTTGATGTATTCCGGGTTCAAGTGTTTCAGCAGATTAAATGGGTTCAACGCTCTACCAAACTGATTAATCGAGAGCTGGCAGTGCAAGGTGCTAACACTCTTGGCAAATTCTTTGGCCTGTTTCAGGTAGGTGATCGCATTCGATTCGGATATCTGAAAGATAAGTGAATCTCCTGGCAGGCGCGCAGCTTTTAGAGCTACGTTCAACCATGCACCAAAGTCATTGTCCTGAACCGTTTCTGCCGTCAGGTTGATGAACAGTTTAGTGTCATGCCCTTTAGAGCGGTGTTCGCTAAGATGCTTGATCGTTTGTAGTATGACCCACTTATCGATCTTGCTTGCCATCAAGCTAGGGCCGCTCGGAGGAAGGAAGTCATAAGGGGAGACTTCTTCGCCCTTATCGTCAATCATCCGTACAAAGGCTTCATAGTGCTCCGCGCTTTCACCGCGTAATGCAATAATAGGCTGGAACAAGAGTTTAAAATTGTTGTTACTCAGTGCGTCTTCAATAAGTGTCATCGCCACGTCGTGGTCGTCCAGCGGACTATCCTTCTTCGGTGCGTATAGTGCGACACCATTGCCGTTTTCATGACCTTCTAAGCTTTTAACATCTTCGGCGGCGACTTGCGCGCGGCCGAGAATATCTTTGATGTTAGGTGCGTTGTCGGTGATCAGCGTGACGCCAATGCTTAATGTTATTTGTAGCGTGCGTGCTTCGACTTCGAACAGGTGGTCTTCAATCAGTTTGCGCAGTACTTCGGCGACCGACATCGCCTCTTCACCGTCCTTGACTTCACATATTAGCCCGAAAACATCATCACTTAGTCGCGCTAACGTGCAGGTGTCGTTTTTGCTGCTATGTTCGTTTAGGGCATGGGCGAGGTCGCGGAGAATTAAATCCGCATCGGCAATGCCCAGATCGGCTTTTATCTTCTGGAAATCATCAATGGCCATGTACAATGCAGCATTATACTGCTTTGTGTTTAAGGCTGATTCTTTCGCCTGATGCAGTTGTTCCATGAAATACTGTCGATTGTACAAACCGGTGAGCAAGTCTACTTGACTCATCTCCTTTAGTTTTTCCTGGAGTTCTTCGTTGTCGTTTTCGGGGCGAATGATGATCTGTAAGCATTCTTCGCCGTCGTAACTTGCCGATGACAAGCTGATTAATACGGGTATTTCAGTACCATCCTCTCTGACCGAGACACAGGGTGTAGCTTCGATCGATTTGTCCGTACTGTTTTCGGTGAACTGCTTGGAGAGTTCCTTAAATGTTTCCTGAGAATCCGACGATAGCGTGTCTAAAACCGGGATGCAGATCAATTCATCAATGTCGTCATAGCCTAAAAAACTCATGTAAGAGCTGTTTGCGTAGATATGCATGCCATCGTTTATGTAAGCAATGGCGTCTTTCGAGCTGTCTAAAAGCAGTTCGCAGCGTTGTTCTATATCGCGTATCTGGACTTCGAGGTGGCGCAACTTCTTACGATTATTCAGGTTTGTTAATTCCCTGCGTACGACCATAACCAGATGCTGATCTTCTTCAAAGGGGACAACGTCTTTTACGCCCGCTTTCAAGTGCGAGTTCAATGCCGCCGCAGTGTATTGTTCGCTCAGTACGATAACGGCTGTGTCACGGTCTTTTTGCTGGATATGTTGCAATGCCTGGTTTAGTTCGAACTCTGCATCTTGTTCACGTACAACAAACAGATCCCATGACTGCTCGTCGAGCGCTTCTATCAGTTCATCCTCCGATTCAATTCGCTTTGCCCTTGTCGGTAAACCAGCGTTGCGCAGCAGGCTGATCACCTTTTCCGCATCGTTTTGTGATTTGTCCAATAGGAGTAAGAAAAGTGTTTCGTTGCTTCTGCTCATGGGCTATGCGCTGTCTCTCGTCTGGCGTAATGCAGTCAATTCGCTAGCAGACTGCAACGCCGGGTGTGTTTGTGAATTAAAGTACGGAAGGACCAAGTGAATTCTCAAAATAGGGCTATAAGCTTGGCCACAGAGAATCGAAATCATCTTCCGCAGCTGTGTTGCTGCTTTCAGTTTCGGCTGGCTGTTCCAGGTTAACGCTTTGCGATAACTCAAATTGGTTGAAGCTTCCGGTTGATGCAATGCACTTTTCTAGCCTGCATTTTTGTTCAGTATTGATATATTTGATCGATACTTTTTGGCCGGACTGAAAGGGCATACGAGGGGTAACCAGCGTTGCAGCTTGTCCGATGCTGCTTAGTTCGGGTAGTAACAGCCCTCTTAGATATTCGCTTGGTGCGCCGGTTTTGTGCAGCAACTGAACGCCGCATGGCTGTGCTTTGGGCGCGAGCAGTTCGATACCGATCTGTGTGCCCTTTTGTTTGGCATGACGAATCCAGCGAATAACCGCAATACTCCAGGGTTGGTGCCCCGTTTCTCGAATTGCCAGCACTTCACCTGCTTGAACATTGCTTGGAACTTCGCCATTCCACTGCATGCAGTATCCGCCAGGGCTGGTATTTACCAGAGGGACGGTATATTTCGGATAGGCTGCACTGTCGTCCTTGCGTACCGGGCGATCGAAATTAATGGGCACGCTCGATGGTGTAACAGCGTTGCTTGATCCACTTGCATCCATCGCATCTGACCAGGCATCCTGCTGCTGGCGAGAGCGGGAAAGGAAAATATTCTCATCGGTATCGACGCGTGTTGTGCCTTGATTCAATAATTGGACATGAAACTCCACTTCACCAGAGGCATAGAAATGCGCCGCGCTCAAACCCACACAGAGGTTTATAGTACCTTCATTCGAAATGCGCTTGAAGGTGCGTTTAGTTAA
>JBFJVR010000387.1:0-3235 GCA_041624095.1 Oleiphilaceae bacterium | reverse complement strand
CTGCAGGATGAGAACCGGGTTCGAGCCGAGCGGCTTTTGCCGCGAGACAACATCAGCGCGGAGCGGTGATGACCCCGAAGGGGTGAGTAAGCTTGCGAATTATCCTGCACGACCCACCAAACAAAAAAAACCAGACTTGGAGGTTTTTTTTTGACTGCAGGATGAGAACCGGGTTCGAGCCGAGCGGCTTTGGTCTTTATATTATCCTCTGTAGATTCCCGCTTGGCAGCGTTATAATGCGCGAAACCATCCAGAGGAATAATTAAGTAATGGGTATCGTTGAAGATCGCATATTAGTTCAAGAGCATTTGGCTCATGAGCGTATCCCACATGAGCTTTCAGAATTCAGGCAGCAAGAGCTTAAAGAGAAGATCAAATCTCTCCTCGTTGAAAAAAATGCGGTACTGGTTGCGCATTACTATACAGACCCTGTGTTGCAGGCTCTTGCAGAAGAGACCGGCGGTTGTGTTTCCGATTCGCTAGAAATGGCCCGGTTTGGCAACGCGCATCATGCTGACACTCTGGTTGTTGCGGGCGTCAAATTTATGGGGGAGACGGCCAAGATATTAAACCCCGAAAAACAGGTATTGATGCCGACACTTGAAGCCACCTGTTCCTTGGACATCGGTTGCCCTGCAGAGGAGTTTTCCGCTTTCTGTGACGCGCACCCCGACCACACTGTTGTCGTGTATGCCAATACCTCCGCGGCAGTTAAGGCGAGGGCAGACTGGGTGGTTACTTCAAGTATTGCGCTTGATATTGTTGAATATCTGGACCGCAAGGGAGAAAAAATACTGTGGGCGCCCGATAAGCATCTTGGGAGCTATATACAGCAGCAAACTGGGGCTGATATGGTGATGTGGGATGGGGCCTGCATCGTACATGAAGAGTTCAAAGGTCAAGGCTTGCAGGACCTGAAAAGAATCTATCCTGACGCGGCTATACTAGTGCATCCTGAGTCCCCCAAATCAATGGTTGAGTTGGCTGATGCGGTCGGATCGACGACACAGCTCATTAAGGCATCCCAGACGCTGCCAAATGAGGTGTTTATCGTTGCAACTGATAACGGTATTTTTTATAAAATGCAGCAGTTGTCGCCACATAAAACCTTCATAGAAGCACCTACCGCAGGTAGTGGGGCAACATGTCGTAGTTGTGCGCATTGTCCGTGGATGGCCATGAATGGTTTAGAGAACCTCCACGATTGCCTGTTAGAAGGTCGTAATGAGGTGCTTGTTGATGCTGGCTTGCGCGAAAGGGCCTTAATACCCTTGCGCAGAATGCTCGACTTTAAGCGCGAAGCCTGAAGTCGGGCTCTTGTGCTTAGAAGGCCGGGTTATTCTTTATCGTTTGTAGTTCGTCAGTGCGCTTTTGAATAGCCGAACCAGTGAGGCTGCTCTTGGCTTTTTGCTTGGCTAATTTAAGTTGCTCTAAGGCTTCGTCCAAGCGCCCGTGTAATAAAAAGTATTCGGCTCTGGCTTGATGCAATTCTACTATTTCGCCAGCTAAGCCATTTACCTCGGCCAGTAAATACCATACTTGCGGTTGTTGTGGCTTTTGTCGTGACAGCAATTTCAGTAATTTTCGCGACTCCTCAAGCTTATTCTGTGCAAGAAAAATTTTCGCCAGAGTCATGCTGATCGGATAATTAGCCGGATTTCTCTCAAGCTGTTTTTGTAATAACGATATGGCTTCGTCACTTTGTTTATTGTTGTGCAAGGCCTGTGCTAACAGCGTTTGGATGGGCAGTTGCCCGGGAAGCTCGGTTGCCAAGCCGCGCAGTACCTCTATTGCTTGTTCAGGGTTGGTATTGCGCAGGGCATAGGCTAGCCCGAACCGAGCAGCTTGAATCTGTCCGCTTGTGCCTTTGTCGATAATAGACGAGAAATACTGCTGTGCGCTTGTCTCGGTCTCAGCGTAATCGGTCACTACAATACTTTTGCTAAAGTGGTATTGAATGTTATCGCGATAGTTCTTGCGCTCGTATTGACTGACCCTGTTCAAGGTGTCGGAGATACGTGTTTCTGATAGCGGGTGAGTGGACAGGTATTCAGGAAAGCTGTTGTTTTGTGATCTCGACTGCCTGTACATGCGTTCGAACATCATAGGCATGGCGCGTGGGTCGTATTGTGACTCATAAAGTGTAACTAAGCCTATTCGATCTGCTTCCTGTTCGTTCTGACGCGAAAACTGAAGTTGCTTGTCTGCCCCTAAAGCTTGAGTGCTCGCGAGCGCGGCGACGCCGGCATCGGACCCTGCCGTGGCTGCAATTACAACACTGGCGAGTACGCCAGCAAGGGTGAGAGGTGTGCTGATTTTTTGTTGTTCTAGTCGACGTGCATAGTGTCTTTGGCCCAAGTGGGCAAGCTCGTGAGCCATGACTGAGGCGAATTCCTGTTCAGTTACCGCATGGAAGAACAAGCCCGCGTTTACGCCGATAATGCTGCCGGGGACCGCAAAGGCGTTGAGGGCAGGGCTGTCGATAATAACCAGTCGAAAATCACGATCTTGCACGTTCGAGTTTGGTGCCAAAGAGTAGACCAGGTTGGCCAAATACTCTTCTACAATCGGGTTGTCGTAGGTTTTGACCTGTCGTCTTAGTGATCTAAGCCAGGCCTCGCCTAGCTTTTTCTCTTGCGCCAATGAGATAAGGTCCGAAGACTCGTTGCCAATACTGGGAAGTGTTGCATCACCTAAAGCGGGCATTCCGACGGAGAGTAAGGCGATCAGCGCATATTCTCTAAGTGGCAGGGTAATAAAGCGTGTTCTTTGTATAAGTAGTCGAATCATTGCGTGCTTAGGCTAAGGTCCGTTTATCGGAGTTTTATTTGCGGCAACCCGTTTTGGTGTTTTAGATGGCAGCGTAATTTGCTGATCTGGCGCGACATGGAAGCTCGCTTCTTCGCGAGCATTGATCAAGTGTTTCTATTCACATCCAGCTCATATAAGATTGTGCGCTCAATGAGTACCTTATCCCAAATGCAGTTCACTGGAAAGTCTAAATGTCCGAATATGATTACCTGGTAGATGCCTCAGGTGAGCAATGCCCTATGCCATTGTTGAAGGCGAAAATGCAGTTAAATAAGATGGCAGCAGGAGAATGCCTTAAGGTTATCGCTACGGATGCCGGCTCAGTACGTGATTTTGCCGCTTTCATCGAGTTGACGGCGCATGAGTTAAGGCAAGATGCTTCGGAACCAGAGCGCTTTGTTTACTATATCGTCAAGCGCTAAGG
>JBFJVR010000386.1:0-3257 GCA_041624095.1 Oleiphilaceae bacterium | reverse complement strand
GCCTGCGCTTTGCTGTCCTTTAGCATCTGCTCCGTGGCAGGCTGCGCAGGCAGTTTTATACATTTCGGAACCCCGCTGAGCGGCATCCTTGTCGTCGGTACGACCACTAAACGACAACAGATAGTGCGTCAGATCGTCGATGTCGCTTTTGCTCATGTCCGGCTTAAGCCCCTTGGCGGGCATTTGGCCCTGACGACCAAGCAACAGTGTTTCTTTGATTTTTTCAGGCGTGCCGCCGTACAACCAATCGTCGTCGGTCAGGTTTGGAAAACCCAATGCCCCGCGACCGGCTGAGCCATGACAAACAGAGCAATTATTGGCAAACAGGCGTTGGCCTACTTTCATTGCTTCCTTGTCTTTAGCTAATTCGGTGATGGGGCGTGCTGCATAGGCGGTGAAAATGGGCCCGTATTTTTCTTCGGCTTCCTGGACTTCTTTTTCCCATTGGCCGGCAGAGGTCCAGCCAAACAGGCCTTTGTAGTTACCCAGGCCGGGGTACACCAGGAAGTAGGCAAACGCATAAATACAGCTGCCTACGAACAGATAAAGCCACCATTTAGGCATAGGGTTGTCATACTCTTCGATGCCGTCGAAGGTATGGCCCATGGTTTTTTCAGTTTCGGTATCGCTTGTTTGGCTCTTCCGCACAACGTGGAGTAACCATAGGCAGCCGATGATGCTGCCCAAGATGATGATCGATACCCAGTAGCTCCAGAAACTAGTCATGTTTTTTTCTCTCTGTCTCGCTCAATGTACGCTTCTCTATCTCGTCATCCTGGAATGGCAGTTTGGATGCATCGTCAAAATCTTGCTTTTTCTTGCCGTTGTAGGCCCAAAGACAAATGCCGACAAAAACGATCATCACCAATATGGTCGATAAGCCTCGAAGCGTATTGATATCCATAATTAATTACCGATTGCTCAGTACAGTGCCCAGCTGTTGCAAATAGGCAACCAGAGCTTCAATTTCAGTTTTACCTTTAACCGCATCTGCCGCACCCGCGATATCCGCATCGGTGTAAGGAACCCCAACAGCTCTCAGCGCTGCCATTTTTTCACCGGTCACTTTGTGGTTGACCTTGGCGGTAAACAGCCACGGGTAAGACGGCATTTTTGACTCGGGAACCACGTTACGCGGGTTGTACAGGTGAGCCCTGTGCCAATCATCACTATAGCGACCACCCACACGAGCCAGGTCAGGCCCGGTTCGTTTGGAGCCCCAAAGGAAGGGGTGCTCGTAAACGTGCTCGCCGGCAACGGTGTAGTGACCATAACGCTCGGTTTCAGCCCTGAACGGACGAATCATTTGGGTGTGGCAGGTCGTACAGCCTTCGCGGATGTAGATGTCCCGACCCTCCAGCTCTAGCGCTGTGTGAGGTGTGAGCCCTTCAATTGGTTCTTTCATATCTTTATGAAAAAACAGGGGCACGACTTCAACCAAAAAACCGAAACTGATCGCAACAACGATCAAGGGAATCATCAAGCCTAGGTTTTTCTCAATTATTTCATGGTTCATTAATGTGATCTCCTAGGCTGTTTCAGCAATGCTGTCGATGGCTTTTGCATCTTTCTGTTTAACGGTCAGCCAGATATTCAGCGCCATAACGAACATACCCAAAAGGAATATGGCTCCGCCGATTGCACGCACCAGATAGCCGGTGTGGCTG
The DNA here is from genome assembly GCA_041624095.1 of Oleiphilaceae bacterium. Classification (GTDB taxonomy): domain Bacteria; phylum Pseudomonadota; class Gammaproteobacteria; order Pseudomonadales; family Oleiphilaceae; genus PZPK01. The sequence goes on along the minus strand of JBFJVR010000386.1, from coordinate 1,590 downwards.
GCTTCAAGTGATTCAACAAAACTGTAGGTGAGGGTGCCGTCGGTGTTAACTGCGCGCCACATTAGGCCTTGCATGATGCCATTCACCCACATCGCTGCGATATATAACACCGTACCCGCTGTTGCCAGCCAAAAGTGCACATTAATCATCGCGGTGCTATACATGGCTTTGATGCCGTAAAGCTTGGGTATCAGGTGGTAAATCGCGCCGATCGAGATCATCGCAACCCAGCCCAAAGCGCCTGAATGCACGTGGCCGATCGTCCAATCGGTATTGTGAGATAGCGCATTGACCGTCTTGATCGACATCATCGGACCTTCGAAGGTTGACATGCCATAGAAAGACAGGGATACAACGAGAAAACGCAACACCGGGTCAGTACGCAATTTGTGCCATGCGCCCGACAGGGTCATCATTCCGTTGATCATGCCACCCCATGAAGGCGCTAGCAGAACCAGTGACATTGCCATACCGGCGCTTTGTGCCCAGTCTGGCAGGGCGCTGTAATGAAGGTGATGACCACCCGCCCAAACGTACAGCGAAATTAGTGCCCAGAAGTGAACGATAGACAAGCGGTAGGAGTAAACCGGACGTTCTGCTTGCTTGGGGACGAAGTAATACATGATGCCCAAAAAGCCCGCGGTGAGGAAGAAGCCAACCGCGTTATGGCCGTACCACCATTGCATCATCGCGTCGACGGTGCCTGCATAGATCGAGTAGGACTTCCACATGGTCACCGGCATCGCCAGATTATTACCAATGTGCAGGATACCAACCGTAATGATGAACGCGCCAAAGAACCAGTTAGCAACATAAATGTGCTTGGTTTTACGCTTCATGATGGTGCCGAAGAACAGCACACCGTACGAAATCCAGACGATGGCGATAAGGATATCGATTGGCCATTCCAATTCAGCGTATTCTTTTGAGCTGGTGAAGCCCATAGGTAGTGTGATTGCTGCGGCGACAATGACAACTTGCCAGCCCCAGAATACAAAAGACGATAGCGTGTCCGAAATCAAGCGTGCCTGACAGGTGCGTTGAACCACATACAAGGAGGTCGCAAAGAGGGCGCTGCCACCAAAGGCAAATATAACTGCGTTGGTGTGAAGAGGACGAATTCGGCCAAAGCTCAGCCAGGCCGTGTCGAAGTTCAGCTCTGGCCAGACCAGTTGGCTCGCTATGAGCACTCCTGCTGCCATGCCAACGATGCCCCAGACAACTGTCATGATGGCGAATTGACGCACAACCTTATAGTTGTAGGTAATTTGATTGATCTCTTTGCTCATCGTAAAGATCCATTCGTTGATTCGTGAAGTAGGCTTAAAACGCAGCTGTAGTGCTTCATCCGAGATGGAATCGCTTGTCAGAAAGACCGCAATAGGCGTTGATTTGGCTCGCCAACAACAGCAGCGCGCGAAGAATACTGATTGAAATTAGTAAAATCAACCAAATGTCTAACTAAATTGACGTAGCTCAATAGTGTAGCTAAAGGTCAATAGTCTTGCACAAAAAATAACCAAAAAATCGAGGATTCGGTAGATGAAACAGGGAAGAGGGTTTTCGTGGCAGGTGTTCTCCGGTAAAGCG
>JBFJVR010000385.1:0-3262 GCA_041624095.1 Oleiphilaceae bacterium | reverse complement strand
TTCGTCCTGGACAAAAACTAAAAGCGAAAGTAGAAGCGTATGCTGGAACCCAGTCATAATTTAGAATTACCTCCGATTCCGGGGAAACGCTACTTCACCATAGGTGAGGTGAGTGAGCTGTGTGGTGTAAAAGCCCATGTGCTGCGTTATTGGGAGCAGGAATTTCCACAACTCTCACCGGTAAAGCGACGCGGTAACCGTCGCTATTATCAGCGTCAGGACGTACTAACGATTCGTCAGATTCGTAGCCTTTTGTATGATCAGGGTTACACCATTGGCGGAGCAAAACAAAAGTTGGTAAGTGATGAGACCAAGGATGATGCGACGCAAACCAATCAGCTGGTTAAGCAAATGATTGCCGAATTGGAAGAAGTACTGGCAGTGTTGAACAGCTAGCGCGAACGACTATTCTCAGTGATCCGTATTAGAAAAAACGCCGTATATTTACGGCGTTTTTTGTTTATTTATGGCGAATCATCCGGTATGATTCGCAGCTCTTATCGGGAGCTCGACTCCCACGTGTCGGGGCGTAGCGCAGCCTGGTAGCGCACATGCATGGGGTGCATGTGGTCGGAGGTTCAAATCCTCTCGCCCCGACCAATTCTTTTCTTTTTCTGCTTTTACCAGGTATTTATGTCGTTGCCTGCCTTGCAGAAAACGCTAATCATCAACCAAATAGAGCTCAACCTTAGCCTTAGCTTCGACAGTCCCTTGGCTAAACTCTGCTGCTGGCTAATCAAAAGATCTGCTCAAGCGATGCTGGGCGCCCTCTCCGAGTTAGATCACATCGAGAAAAATATCTGCATTTCATAAGACTATTTCTTCTAGTGCGGTCAGTGATAGCCATGATGATAAGCTGCGTTTTGGCCTTCCGGGTTCTACCTTATTTTATTAGGTGGCGGCATAGAACGGGCACCGATATTTTCAAAGCGCTGGCCTTGGGTGCAGATGCAATAATGATTGGCAGGCCGCAGATTTATGCCTTGGCTGTTGCGGGTTCCTTAGGCGTTGCCAGTTTGTTGAGAATGTTACGTGAAGAGTTAGAGGTGACAACGGCTTTGGCTGGTGTGGCGAAGCTCGAAGACATCGGAATACAGCATGTAATGAAAGCGACATCATAGTAGCCCAGATCGCTGAATAGCAGGCTGTGTTTTTAGGGGAGGTTGACTCGCGAGTGCTTTGGTTAGACGCAGTTTTTCGCGCCCAGAGCTAAATGTTTTCGGCTCTGCTATCTTGGGTTTGTAAGGACAGCAACACGCTGCGTAAGGGTTCGGGTTTGTGATAGTAATAGCCTTGTGCAAAATCGACTTTTAAGTTTTTCAACACATTGATACTGGTTTCATCTTCAACAAATTCGGCAATCGTTTGTTTACCGATGGCGTGTGCGATGGAATTCATCGAGGAAACCATGGCTTGGTCTATCGTGTCGCTGGCGAGATTACGAATAAACATGCCATCTATTTTGACAAAATCGACAGGCATCTTTTTAAGGTAACCAAATGAAGAAAACCCGCTGCCAAAGTCGTCTAGCGACAACAGAAAGCCTCGGGCTCTTAGTTCGCTCATGAATTTAGTCGCGTTAGCATAGTTGGCCATTGCGACCGTTTCGGTGATTTCAAAACAGATATGTTGTTTAAAGTCGTGGTGGGTGTCCAGAATGGCTAGGATTTCCTGATTACTGGTTTTGCTCGAAATGGTTTGTGCCGATAGGTTGATGCTGATGAGCCAGTTTCGAGTTAATTTGTTTCGGTGCTGAGCAAGTGTGTCGAGGGTGTTTTCAACTACCCAACGGTCAATCTTGTGCGCCAGATTATAGCGCTCGGCAGAGGGGAGAAATGCACCCGGCGGGACGATGTTTCCTTCTTCGTCACGCATGCGAATCAAGACTTCGCCTTTAAATGCGTCTGACGCAGATGGCTGAAGACTGGTAATCTTTTGCAAATACAGTACGAAGCCATCGGGTTTGTCCAGAGATTGATTGATCTGCGAGACCCAGTTCATCTCGTTTAGTGTGTTCTTTGCTTCGCGCGATTCATCGTCAAACAGAATAGTGCGATTCCTGCCTAGGTTTTTGGCTGTATAACAGGCGCTATCGGCCTCGGTTAGTATTTCCTGAAGCGAATTGGTTTCAGATGATATGACGGTAACACCCGCGCTAAGTCCAATATCGAAGAATTTTTCCTCCCAGCTGAAGCGGTTTTCGGTAATGGCTTTTCTAACATTGGAAATTACTTCTATCGCCTCTGCTGGTTGGCATGACTCCAGTAACAAAGAAAATTCATCCCCCCCTACGCGGGCGAGCATGTCGTCCTTTCGTACGGCATTCTGCAGCATGTTAGCAACTTGTTTAAGTAATTCGTCGCCCGCTGTGTGCCCGCAGGTATCGTTAATAATTTTGAATTGATCGAGGTCGAGGAAGCATACACAGTGCTCGTCGCCGTGTGCTTGCGATTTTTCGATTGCGGCTTCGACCAAACGCGCAAACTCAGAACGGTTGATAAGGCCAGTTAGTTCGTCGTGACTCGCCTGATAGCTTAGCCGGTTGGATAGTTTGTACAGATCGCTGACGTCCTGAGACACAATAAGCACATAGGGTTTACCGTCAATCACGACACGCCTGGCTACGTCGCGTACCCACTTGAACATCGTTCCGCGAGGAGCTAAGCGCAGTTGCCAATGTTGCTGGCTGGTTTGGCCGTCGAAGGTTGCAGCGAGATGCTGCTCGAATTTCAGTTGGTCCTGCTCGAAATACAGATCGGCGGCATGCATACCAATGAGTTCATCTCTGCTCATACCCAGTTCAGAAATACCGTAATTGTTTATGTTCGCGATATTCCCGGAGGTATCGATGGTCAGAAAGGTAGCCGGGTTACTTTCGTATAATTGGCGATAATTATCTTGAGCGAGCAATAAACTATCTGCCATATCTCTCATGGCACGGTCCAGCAGTTCAAACTCTTTAGACGCGTAGCGTGGGCTGCTGGGAGTCTGTGTGGCCTTCTTCGAAATTGCCTTTGACAGCTCCACAAGAAAGTAAATAGGCTGAATCACGGCTTTTCGCATGAGCAACCAAAGAATAATAGCGCTTGTGAGACTAATAAAGAACCACGCTACAACCTCACGCAAGGCTTCTTGTTGTGCGGTCGTTACCCTCCGGCTTGCATCTGCGACAAGGACTAAACGATCGACCAGATTGGCGACCTGATGGTCTTGGCTTTGTTTGCTCAGGGCAATTTGATAGATCAGTGTGTAAGGTGAGCCC
>JBFJVR010000384.1:0-3277 GCA_041624095.1 Oleiphilaceae bacterium | reverse complement strand
CTGCGGGTACTGCGCAAAAACATCCTGCAGCTGGGAGATCCAGGGTAATACCGGCGAGAAGTATGGAATGACCGGCAGCCCTGCGCGCAACAAGTGCGTGATCGCTTCATGGCCTGCTTTCAGGTTGTTCCAAAATTGATCTGGCGTTTGGGCGCCGGGAAAACGACACGCCATACCAATAATTGCAATATCATTGCTGTCCATTTCTGAATCCATTGCTTCCGTTTCTGCCTCAGACATAATTTTTAACCACGTTTAATCTGCAAATCTGTTCGTATTAACTAGGCCTAGCGACGCCTTCTTCGGCTCATTGCTGCTTTTCTGGCTGCAACACGCGAACTGGCAAGCTGAGGAGTCGGTGCATCATTGTCTTCCGAGGCAATATACTGAGCTAGCGCCTCGACAGTGGTGTGCCTGAACAAGTCCGTCATCTGTACAGGCTTGTTCACTTTGTCATTCTCACGAAGCTCTTTCAGTACCTGAATCACCAGCAAAGAATGCCCGCCGATATCAAAGAAATTATCTCTTCTACCAACCTCTGAAACCCCCAGTGCACGTTTCCAAATATCTGCTACCAGGTTTTCCCAGTCGTTTTCAGGTAAAGCGAAGGCCGCACTGTTCAAGTGTTTTTGTTGGATCGACTCAGGGAGAGCACTCCGATCCAGCTTGCCATTTGGCGTGAGAGGCATCGCCGACATTTCAACGAAAAAGGCTGGCACCATAAACTCCGGCAATTGTGCCGCCAAGTGGCTCTTCAGTACCTCAACCTGGACATGTTCTCCAAAGTGCGGGCGAACATACGCAACCAGGCGCTTGTCGCCCTCTTTATCTTCGCGCAATATCACTGCACACTCGCGCACCGAGTCATGATTCAACAACAGTGCCTCGATTTCACCCAGCTCAATTCGGTAGCCACGAATTTTAACCTGATGGTCGATTCGCCCAAGGCACATTAAACGCCCATCTTCGGCATGGCACGCCAAGTCCCCGGTACGATAGACACGTTGAGGAGGACTACCCTCGCTTAAACGCCAACCAGTGACGAATCTTTCTGCGGTCAGTTCAGGGCGATTATGATAGCCTCGAACAACGCCATCGCCACCGATCACCAGCTCCCCGGGCACACCCGCTGGCACAGCATTCAGATTTTGATCAACAATGTAGCACTGGGTATTGGCAATTGGCCGTCCAATCGAAATAGCCTGTCCGGCTTCGATATCGAAGGTAGACGACCAGATCGTCGTTTCAGTAGGGCCGTACATATTGGTCAGCCGACCGGAAATCGACGCTTTTAGGGACTCCGCCAATGACGCAGACATGGCTTCGCCACCCACCATCATGTGCTGAATCTGCCGCAGACTCGGTTTGCTCTCAGGGTCCGATACCAGCATGGTCGCCATCGAAGGCGTACACTGAAAATGCGTCACTTCGTGCTTACGGATCAATTCAGGCAGCGTGTACCCCCCAGAAGCCACAGGCTCTGCTGACGCGGGCGCCGAATGTTGACGGATTCTGGCTTCGCAGTTTTGCTTCAACTGGTCCAACAAAGGCATTTGTTCCATCACGACCTGCGTATCAATGCCAAAATCAATCAAACAGGCTATTTCATCAACGCCCGACTCACTGCACTTCGCCACGATATCTACAGCAGAGTCCGGCGTGCCAAATAAACCACTGGTTCTGAAATAACGCTGGAAGGCAAACTCAAGCAGGTCGTCCATATCTTCATCGGATATGGTCTCGAAGAACTCATCCAGACTCTTGCCCGTTTCCTCCGACATTTTTTTGAAGGTAGGAAAATTCCAAGCTGCGCCTTTCACTAAAAACATCGCACTCTTCAGATACGACTTCATAGGTTGACGGACAATCTCTTCGACCTGTTCCATGCTATCGCCGATCAGGGTGTGCAGCATCAGGGTGATCGTACCTGTCCCCTCATGCCCGGCCGATCGCCATGCCTCACGGTAAGCATCGGCTTTTTCCCGCACCTCTTCAAATGTTTGCCCCAACAAGTGTGTCAGCACGTTAGCACCCGCTTCGCCAGCTCGCCTGAAGGTATCGGTGTTTCCGGCGGTCGTTACCCAATAAGGTAATTCTTTCTGGATCGGACGAGGCAAAGTCCTTACCTCAACATCGCCGGTGGGCCCAGGGAAGACAACCTTTTCGCCCCGCCATAAACGACGTACCTGATCCAGGGATTCAAACATAATGTTTTTTGCATCGGCATGGTTTTCGGGCTTGATTGCGAAATCCGGCGGTGCCCACCCGGACGCGACCGCGATGCCAACGCGGCCGTTTGACAGGTTATCAACGACGGCCCATTCCTCGGCAACTCGGATGGGGCTATGCAGTGGCACGACACAGCTCCCGGCTCTGAGGTCAACATTTTTTGTAATGGTAGCCAAGGCTGCGCATGTCACAGACGGATTAGGAAACAAGCCACCAAAGGCGGCAAAATGTCGCTCAGGATTCCACACGGCTTTAAAACCGTGCGTATCCGCAAACTTTGCTCCTTCGAGCAATAACTTATACTTATCGGCTTGATGGTGGCTTTCTTCGTCGGCAACGTTCCAGTAGAACAAGCTGAAATCAATGTTGGACTTTAATTGAGTCGCTGGCAAAGACGAAGGCTCAGATTCCCCCAGTGCACTCTGCTCACTGTAAATCACCACTTTAAAGCCTCTCGCGAGAGTCCAAAACAGCTCAAGAACAGAAATATCAAACGAGATGCTGGTGACTGCCAGCCAAACGCCCGGCTTCGTGCCGATACACTGGTCCATCCCCACAAAGAAGTTAACCACGTTGCGATGCTCTACCATCACCCCCTTGGGTTTCCCGGTGGAGCCCGACGTATAAATAACATAGGCCAAGCTGTCTGAGCTTACCGTTTGGTCCAAATTATTACCCGAATACGCGGTGATTTCGGTCGACAACTCATCATGCACAATGATTTGCGCCTGCAACTTGCCTAGTTTGGTTTTGTGACGGGCCTCTGTCATCAATAGGCTTAAACCGGAGTCTTCGACCATGTAGCGGAGACGATCCGCCGGGTATACTGGGTCTAGCGGCACATAGGCGCAGCCCACCTTATGTATCGCGATCAGGGCGACAATCAAATCCAGTGACCGGTCCATCATCACGCCCACCAGGTCGTCTGGCGTTGCACCTCGCTCCTGCAATAATCGAGCAAGCTGATTCGCTTTTTGATTCAGCGTTTTATAGCTCATAACGCCTTCTTCATAGGCTAGAGCAATATCTTCTGGGCGCGCCAAAGCCT
>JBFJVR010000383.1:0-3294 GCA_041624095.1 Oleiphilaceae bacterium | reverse complement strand
CCCCCGCAATCGGCTCGACCTTGACTTCTGCTCCGTAAAGCACAATTTCATCTACCTCTATGGAGCACTGACTGCTATCAATGCCATCGATTACAAAACGGACATTGGTAAGCTCTACCGTATGTTCGTCAAATATAAGTTCAAAACGCTCACTCGTAGATGATGAATACTGGTAGTGGGTTTCGTAGGTCTCCCCCTGATCGACTGATACCAGTACCGAAACACTTCCGTAGCCATACTTTCCAAAGCCCGGTCGGGTCATCATGTCTGCACGCGTCAAAACGACAGGCTTGTCAAAGTGGACGTCTAACCATTGCCCGCTATTGGGCGCGCTGCAACTCCAACCGTTAACCCATATTCCTCTAGCGACTTTGTTGCCGATCAAACCCAAACCCGTACCGTAGCTGGGTGAGCTTCCATCAGCAGATTCATAGCCTACGCCATCAAAGGCGCCCGCCGGTAAATCCTTCGAGTAGGTAGTGCTAGCGGTAACGGCAAGGGGGTCTAGTGGCACAGCCAATCTCAATAAGTCAGCCGGGTCGCCAAGCAATGCCCCAGCGCCGTTATCAGTCTTTGGAGGAGTCTCTGGCGCCGATGACACGGCACCACACTCCCAGCCATTGGTACCATAAATGAGTGATTGCCCAATTTCACATGACAAACCGGCTAGCGGGTGATGTGTCTCGTCTGCACAAACCCATGCAGCGCCATCGAAACGGATGATTTGATCCCTTGTACATGCAAGCGAACTTATAAATGAGTCGCCATCTTGGCCTGCAGGACCAACAGGGCCGGCATCTCCCTTTTCGCCTTTAGCGCCGTCCAGGCCGTCGCGACCATCGACTCCGGCTTCTCCCGGCTCACCCTTTGCCCCGGTTTCTCCCTGCGGGCCAGCATCACCCGGTTCGCCTTTTTCTCCTGCGTCTCCCTTCTCGCCCCTAATGTTGAGCACCAATGACCAAATGCCACCCTTTTTTTGATAGACATTGGCGGATGATGTGTCTAGAAACATGTCACCATCCACGGCGCTCTCTGCATTGTTATCGATACTGTCGCCCGTAAACCAACGTGTTCCCATTACCCCTGCTTCGGCATTGGCTACATATACCTGCATCTGCTTAACCGCAGAGAGTCCGGAAAGGTCCATATAAGCGGCAGCGACATTATGAAACCCAACTTCAATGTCGCTCAGCTGACATTCAAATAGAGGGCCTGAAACAGAGCAGGTATGCGTAAAATCGCTTTCATCTATTAGCAGCATGAGATGCTCGCCAACAATTGGCGCATTGTCACTTATACGCCCCTTCAGTATCACACCACCATCACTAATTAGCAGCGCAGACGAGGGCTCCAACAGTTCTATTTTTGGTGGAGTCATATCCGGCGCATCGGGAGCCAGCTCGATTAATAGCCGTGGCGCATCGTTCGACTCACGGCTGTTAAAAACGGCCGCCTTGGTCTTGCCATGCGCCCACCAGTCAATGCGGTTCTTAACGACCCAACCATAAAAGGCTCCCGTAAGGGTAGCGTTCTGCACATCAAGAGTGACATCAAATGTAACAACACTGTCGTCATAGCTCACACCTGATTTAATTTTCCACGCGCTTGAACCTACAGAACCACCATCCCAAGTAGAACGACAAGCGGCATCGGCACATTCCCAGCTCGCGCCATACTCTTCCCAAGGCTGGTCGATAGGGTCTGCTTCAAGCTGTTTTAAAGCAGCTTTGTTATGCGGGCTGGATCCCGAAAAACTCACTATTAGTTGTGCCGATTTGATGTGTTCCGCTTGATACCTGGAAAAAACCGAGAAATCAAAATCTACCAGCATGCGGCTACGCTCATCCCCAGCAGCCACCTTAAGGCGCACGTCATTGCCGCTTGCGCTCGATACATACTGATCAGAAATTGTGGTATCCGCAACGGCCTCTAGAAACAGGGTTTGGGCCTGAAGCAAAGGAGCGGCCGCCAGTACAGCAAACGACAATATGCAGGTTGATATTTTTCTGATTAAATTCACAGACACACCTCATGATCGTGCAAAAATTCAATGCACTTGAGCCAAGGCAACAACCTAGTCGAAGCAGCCAAATTTTGGTGTGGAGAGAGTAGTCTGCTGTGCCCACTGTTCTTTAGGTGATCTAGCTTTTATAGATTTCGCTATTAAAGCGTGTGACTAGGGTCACAGCAGTAATGAGATAGGCTACGCTCTTTCGTACGAAGATTCCTGCATCCTTCGGCAATGAAATGTAGCCAGATTAGAGATTTAATTTCGGAATGTTAATTAAAGTAAACTGCAAGGCTTAAAGTTGGGGCCGCGTTGCGACGCTGCCCCAATTTTATCCATGCGCTAAGCTTCGTGATATATCTCGCTGCCTTGCCCCTTGAATTTCTCCGACATTTCGGCCATGCCCTCCTCTGCTTCTTGTGCCGCTTTTCGATCTTGCTCATCTGCATAATCCCGGACTTCTTGCGAAATTTTCATTGAGCAGAACTTGGGGCCACACATAGAACAGAAATGCGCAACTTTTGCCGAATCCTTAGGGAGTGTTTCGTCGTGGTAAGCGCGTGCTGTATCCGGGTCCAGCGCGAGATTGAACTGGTCTTCCCAACGGAACTCAAAGCGCGCTTTCGACATCGCATCATCATGCAACTGTGCGCCAGGATGTCCCTTTGCCAGATCCGCGGCATGTGCAGCGATTTTGTAAGTAATTAGACCTTGCTTCACATCTTCTTTATTGGGTAAGCCAAGGTGTTCTTTGGGAGTGACATAACACAGCATCGCACAGCCATACCAACCAATCAGCGCCGCGCCAATTCCAGAAGTAAAGTGATCGTAACCCGGCGCGATATCAGTGGTCAGTGGCCCCAAAGTATAGAAAGGCGCCTCATCGCAATGCTTCAGTTGCTCCTCCATATTGGCCTTGATCATGTGCATGGGAACATGCCCTGGCCCTTCGATAAAGGTCTGCACATCGTGCTTCCACGCAATTTTAGTGAGTTCCCCTAAAGTGCGTAGTTCGGCAAACTGAGCTTCATCGTTGGCATCGGCAACCGAGCCCGGTCGTAAACCATCCCCCAATGAAAAGCACACGTCGTAAGCTTTCATGATTTCGCAAATATCTTCAAAGTGCGTATAAAGAAAGTTCTCTTTGTGGTGCGCGAGACACCATTTAGCCATGATAGAGCCGCCTCGGCTAACGATTCCTGTCACACGTTTTGCCGTCATGGGCACATAGCGTAAAAGCACGCCGGCATGGATAGTAAAGTAATCGACGCCCTGCTCTGCCTGCT
>JBFJVR010000382.1:0-3322 GCA_041624095.1 Oleiphilaceae bacterium | reverse complement strand
CGTCGGCCCGCAGCAACACTTCAACGCGCCCGTGGATCAGCAAATCGAACTAGTAATGGCGATCGCCGCAGCATATCACGCCACCGAACAACACATCGAGGGCGCACTGATTTTAGCTGAACATACCGGCCTGTTTGCTAATGAAGAACAAGCTGCCGTGTCTGACACAATATGGACCTTACTTCGTAAAGCTGAAACATTTCAGCTAACCCAGTACGAGTACAATGGCGACAATTACGATGTACAGGGCTGGCTCGAACTCATCAAAACCATCAAACTAAACCAGAACAGCTTAGACCAACAGTACCTGGCCTTCACTAAATGGACCGAGGACTGGCCCGCCCACCCGGCGACAAGCCAATTACCACTTGAACTCCAGCTGCTAAGCAAACTGCCCGACACCAAGGCGACCGACATCGTGCTGGCCTTGCCGGTCACTGGCCCTCTGGCCAATGTCGGCCTTTCTATAATGGACGGTTTTTTTGCCAGCTATTACCAGCAAAATCAGGATCGTGCCTCTGCACCTCAGATCGAGATATTCAACACTGCCGAAAACGACATACTGGCGATCTACAACCGGCAGCATAATGACAACTCTTTGGTGATTGGCCCCCTTGATAAAGCTTCGATCAGCAAGCTACACACTTTCGACACGCTTCCTGTCAGAACGCTAGCCCTTAATTATCTAGATGATGCACCAGCCAAAGAAAACCTGTTTCAGTTTGGGCTTGCTCCGGAAGAGGAAGCGAGGCAACTTGCACAACACTTGAGGACAAGAAAGTATACCAAAGTGGGTGTTATCGCTCCCGAGCTAGACTGGGGGTTTCGGATTCATGACAGCTTTGCGCGAAAATTTTCCTCACACGGCGGCATTGTCATCGAGAGTACGTTTTACAGCGACCAGGCCAGCCTGTCTAATACTGTCGCCAAACTTCTTGCCACTGATAAAAGCAAAGAGCGCGCTCGCGCCATCCAGAACATTACCGGCACGCCATTAAACTACGAACCTCGACGCAGGCAAGACCTAGAAGCCATTTTCATCATCGCCAAGCCCGATACCGCAAAGCAGCTAAAACCCCTGCTATCGTTTCACTATGCGGGCGACATACCCGTATTTTCGACCTCACAAATCCATGAACAAAACCCGAATACCAGCTACCGAGACCTAAACGGCATTGAATTTCTCGAGATGCCATGGATGCTAAGCGCAACCAACCCCCTAAAAGTGGCGATCAAAAAGGTACTACCCGAGCAGTTAGACAATTACAGCCGTTTTTTCGCCTTTGGGGCCGACGCCCATGAACTCGGTGCACGCCTAGATTTTCTATCACAGATTGAAGATAGCCAACTTGAGGGACAAACCGGTGACCTACAGCTCTCGCCGACCAACAAAATAGTCCGACAGCTCCAGGCAGCTAAGTTCAGCAATGGTCGCGCAGTCGCTATTCAGGAGTAAGCCGCATGAACAAAAGCGGCGAAATCTATGAAGCGATGGCACTAAAGTATTTGACCAAAAAAGGGCTTAAGCTACTAGCACAGAACTATCATAGCCGCTTCGGCGAAGTTGACCTTATCATGGAACACCACCAAGAACTCGTGTTTGTCGAAGTACGTTATCGTTCCAATTGTAATTATGGATCACCACTTGAAAGCGTAACCAACGCAAAGCAGAACAAAATTATAAAAACCGCTCAGATCTTTATCGCAAATAAAAACCTATGGAATAAGAACGCCCGCTTTGACATAGTATCCATCACCCAGCAGAAGCATCTTTTCCGAAAATACAATATCGAATGGCTTCCCGCAGCCTTCACCTGCCAATAGGTAAGACATGTCTGACATATCCCCAATAAGCAATTACTTGTGTGACGCCATCGACACGGCAGCTGCAAATATTGAAGTTATTTCAAGCGCAGCTGCGGATGCCTGCGAACAGATCACACACACCCTGCTGAACGATCGTAAACTACTGGTATGTGGCAACGGCTATGCAGCTCCCTTTGCGAGCCTCCTGACCACCTGCCTGATGCACCAACTTGGCTATGAGCGCCCCAGCCTACCCGCGATAAACCTTTCGATTGACTCAACGACCATCTCCGCCATTGCCAAAGACGGCAACTATCACAATGTATATGCCAAACAGATCAGGGCACTAGGTAACGAAGGCGACACCCTGATCGCGCTTTCAATAGACGGGAACTGCGGTAACATCGTGCAGGCCATACAATGTGCACACGAAAAAGGCATTCAGGTGATTACCATTGTCGGCTACGAAGGAGGGAAAATATCGGCGGTAAAACAAGAGAAAGATGTTGAAATACAACTGCACTGTGATCGAGTCGACCGTGCAATGGAGAGCCAGCTGCTGGCGATCAACACCCTATGCCACCAAGTCGAGTGCCAGCTGTTTGGTGCGCCGTATTAACGGCTTTTATCAAACATAGGCTTACATGGCATGACTTAGCGCGACTGCGCCAAGCCAAGCATCATGCATTTATTTTACTATCTTCAATGAGGGCTTAGTGGTCGAAGCTGAGCTTTTCGAGCCACCACTGCTTCCGTCTTCAGGGTTTGGCGGCTCTGGCGCACCTGGCTCTGCACCAAACACCATCCCCTGCCCGTTTTCTTTCGCATAGATCGCCATGACAGCCACAACCGGAATATAAACCTGCATCGGGACACCGCCAAAGCGCGCGCGAAACTCAATAGCGTCGCTATCTACCGTGAAGTCACTCACCGCCCCCGGGCTCACATTCAATATGATCTGGCCATTTGTCACATAATCTTCGGGCACTCTGACACCTTGGACACCTGCATCAACAACGATATACGGAGTCATATCATTATCGACGATCCATTCGTTTAGCGCCCTTACCAAATAGGGTCGACTTGGCGTCATAGCACCCTCCAACAATAGTGACAAAAGATAAACCCCAAGTTAGCCTCGCATCTCGGATTCAACTTCAGACAAACTCGCTTTAAATGACTCCCGCTCAAAAATACGTTCCATATACTTGAGCACCGGCTTCGCCTGAGCTTCGTTTAGCTCTATACCCATCAAAGGTAAACGCCAAAGCAACGCTGACACACAGCAGTCAACAATGGTGAATTCATCGCTCATAAAGTAAGGCTTTTCGGAAAAAATCGGCCCTGTTGCAATCAGGCTCTCTTTAAGCTCTTTACGGTAGCCGTCTGCTTCTGCAGCAGCAGGGTTGTCGAGAATCAAATCAGCCAAACGCGACCAGTCTTTCTTGATGCGGTACATCATCAATCGGCTTTGCGCACGCGCTACAGGGTAAACCGGCAGCAAAGGTGGATGAGG
>JBFJVR010000381.1:0-3325 GCA_041624095.1 Oleiphilaceae bacterium | reverse complement strand
GCCCTTGGGGGTGACAAACTCGCTATCAGAGACCATATTGTAGGTATACAAAGTGAGGATGCTTATCGAATGTGGAGTGACGATGAATGACTAGTCAGCAAGCACGAGAGTTTATCCGACATCCTGCAAATGTTCCCTTGGAGGTGCAGCCTCAAGGCCTTAGGCAGCAATTGAGCCTGCAACTCAACAATGTGAGTGAGGGTGGGCTATCGTTTGAGTCGCCGGTTGAGTTTTATCAAGGGGCATTGGTGAAGATCAAGATTCGAGCAGTCAAACCTGTGTTTAGGGTGCACGCGGTGGTTCAGTGGTGTAGAAAGAAACTTGACCACTTTGAACTAGGGGTTCGGTTTCTCGATAGTGATGATGCTTTTAGGGTACGCATGGTCGAACAGGTGTGCCATATAGAAGCTTATCGTAAACAGGTAGAAGCACGGCAAGGTCGTCGACTCAGTAAGAATCAGGCCTCTATCGAGTGGATTGCCAAGCATGGCCCTGAGTTTCCGGGTCAGTAATCACTTTCGATTGTTGTTCGCCAAAATCGGTCGTAGGGCTGATAGCGTGTTAAATGCACCTTTTTCTTGCTCGCTTCGCGCTGCCAGTGTTCGTGCCAATGTCGGGCCGCGATCTCTGCAGTTGCCACGTTGAGCTTTCCGTCGCTGTCTATCGCCAGAGTTTCCGCTTCCGCTGCATCTCTTGAGTCGCGCAGACGTTGCAAAAAGCTGCGGTTGTGACGGGCAATATGATGAATCGCTTCGAATTTATGCCATAGGCTATCTTTCGACTGCTCGTCGCGAGACTCGGCAAAATGCTTTTTATCTACATTGAAGTCGAGGGGCATAAACAGGGACATACACGGGCTTGAGGTTCCGGTAAGCAAAATCTGCGGAGGCTGCTTTTTCCCCAGTTCTACCACCATTGAAGCACTGGTCTGATTCGGTCTCAGGCGGCCGCCAGCGTGCATGCAAATATCGCGATTGGTGTGTTTTCGGAAATGCGTATGCTCTGTTTCGTGCATGCGTAAATTATTGATCAGGCCTGTTAGCGAAGCGCCAGAGTTTGTATGCAAGTGACTAAGATGCATCAGGCTTTGCTTGCGACGGGTTTTAGCTGCGCTAATTTTTGGCAGCAGGTAGGTGTCAAAAGCCCTGGCAAAATTGAAACTCTGGAAGCGTTTGGTAAAACCTTCTTTGCGGGCAAAGTCCTCTAAGCCAGGGTGGGCCAGGTCGAACTCTTCGCCGATGCTCAGGGCATTGGATATCGCATAAAAATGTTTTACCTTCTTTGCCGCCCACCACTTGCCTGCTGTTTCGAGCACCCAGGTTTTGCTCGCATCTGCAATGATAAAACTGCTATCGCTGCTGAGAAGACGATTTGCTTGCCCCGAGGGGCCGCCTTGTCCGTAGGTATCGAGCAGGCGAGTAATAATGCTGAGTGCTTCATCGGCGCAACAAGCTCTTTCCAGACCCAGTCTTACAAGGTCCATGCCGAGTAGCGCTTTTTCTTTACGGTTGACCATTCGTGTGAATATGGCTTGGTTGCCGATCGCGACGCCCTGGTTATTGACGCCCATGGCGGCCCCCCAAATCCGTGCAGGTTTTGATAAAACTACCGCATGGCGGTCTGCTACTTGGGGAATAGTGAGCTGGCTGGTACGAAGCTGCTTGTTGCTATCGCCGCTGGTTGCGGGTAGTCGTACGATCAATTGAGCTTCACTGGCGCTGCGGTCGCTGTTTTTGGCAAAATAGCTTGCGTATGGTGTTTTTATTATTTGCGTGTCACTCATGGTCTTACCTGTGGTGTGATATTCCGTAGCTTACCCCGTCCGCACTAAACCGAAGTGTCTAGATGCGCTTATAAAGCTTACGAGTGCTGCCATTAAGGCGGAGAAAAACTGTTTGGTAACATTGCTCATAGGGTGAAGGTCCTTTAATGTCGCGGGTGATGTTGCTGTTATTTTTGTTGTGCTGTTTGCCTCTAAAGAATACTACTTAATCCTGAGGGTGGCGTCAGTAATTTTGCCCAATTATTTACCGTTGTTTTTCTTGCGAGTATCAACCTCCGCTGATGTACGAAGCAAAACGATAAGCCGTTTCGGGCCATGGGCCCCGTAGGCCAGAGTCTGTTGGATGTCTGCAGTCTTGGATGGGCTGGAGATGAAGAGAATATTGCTCGGTATTTGCTCCGCTTTGAACTGTTGCGTGTCGAGATAGTCTTGCATGGTGTCGATTATTTTACTGTCATCCAGAACCACGATGTGCACCGGAGGTATGAGTGACATCGTTCTTGGGTGCGCTGTGTCGGGAATTAATACCAGTGAGCCGGTGTCCGCGATTGCGGCTTGCGCCGGCGTGATGCTGACCTCTATCTGTTCATACAGCTCAGTCTTGATGCATTCGTAGCGGCGGTCAAAATGCGTAACATTGATTGTTTTGATCTGCTTAAATGCCTCTTCAGCTGCGCTAGCCAGTTGATGCTCGCTGCCTAAAAGGATCTGTTGCCAATGGTTGTCGAGGCAAAGTTGTACAAGTGCTTCCGTCCATTGCGAGTGCTCACAGTCGAGCACTTCGATGCGGTTCTCCTTAAGCATCTCGATAAGTTTGCTGCGGTTTTGTCGAGGCGCCAGAGGGGCTGTGTTGCTCGTCGTTTTTGTTGGTGCCTGCTGAGCGCTTTCGTTCTCGGTGCTGGTTTTTCGTGAGTTTTGTTTTGCTGAGCGTAGTCTGCCAAGGATGGCCTGTCTGGCGTCGCTGGTGTCATTGATCATGGTTTTTCTTTCGCTGTTTTAGTTGCTGATGCAGGCTAAGTTGAGCAGGTATCGGGTTCGTCCGGCTGCGCCGCCATGCTTTCGGGATGATGAAACGAAACACCTTTAAGGTCTGCGCCAGCCGCGTGCTGGTTCGGTAGATGAGCGGGTGAAGATGTACCTGTCGCCATACTTTCCAGATTATTTTTTCGATGCTGAACTTCCGGCCCGACGAGCTGCTTATGCCGACTTTTCGTTGCCGTAGCTGTCGGATAAGGTGGGGAAGGTCGATACCAACCGGGCATACTTCACCACAGGCTCCGTTTAGCGAGCAGGCATTCAACAGTTCGCCATGTTTAGACATGCCCTGAGCCAGCGTTGGTAGTTGGGGCATGACTACCTGACCTATTGGTCCGGGATACGTGCTGCCATAGGCGTGGCCGCCGATGCGCGAATATACCGGGCAGTGATTCATGCATGCGCCGCAGCGAATGCAGGCCAAGGTAGTGTTTAAGTCCGGGTCCTGCCCGATGCGGGAGCGTCCGTTATCCAGCAAGATCAGGTGAACTTCCTGCGGGCCGTCTT
>JBFJVR010000380.1:0-3329 GCA_041624095.1 Oleiphilaceae bacterium | reverse complement strand
GGTTTGACCGACCGCATCCCCGTCTACTAATACCGAATTCATAACGCCGTCGACCTTGGCGATAAGTTGTTGCATCGGTACCAAGGTCGGATGTACGCGCAACTCAATGCCGTTTTCGTGCATCCGCGTGATCCCCAAGTGTTTGATGCGATACCCTAATTCATCAGCATTCTCGACGTCTTCAGTAGACAAGCTCGAAATGCCTTCCGTATAGGCTTTCGAAAACTGCAGTGGTACGCCAAATGCCGCCGACGCTAGAATGGTCAGTTTATGCGCGGCATCAATACCTTCGACATCAAATGTAGGGTCAGCCTCTGCATAGCCCAGCGCTTGCGCTTCAGCCAAAACATCTTCAAAGGCGCGACCTTTATCCTTCATTTCAGTGAGAATAAAGTTCCCTGTTCCGTTAATGATACCCGCCAACCAGTTTATTTTATTGGCAACAAGCCCTTCCCTTATCGCCTTGATAATAGGGATTCCGCCAGCGACTCCAGCCTCATAGGCAACAATCACATTGTGCTCGGCAGCCAATTCGAAAATTTCATTGCCATGCTCGGCGATTAAGGCTTTATTTGCAGTGACGACGTGCTTGCCGTTCTTGATCGACCGCATCACAATATCTTTGGCAAGCTCATAGCCTCCGATCAGCTCAGCTACGACATCGATTTCGGGGTTATTAACCACATCATTCAGATCGGTAGTAAATACGATATCGCTCAAATCACAATTATCCCGCAAGGTGCGAGACGCAACCTGAACAACCTCAACCTCGCAACCTGCTCTGGCTGAAATTTCTTCCCGATTGCGTTGAATTACGTTTATTACTCCGCTCGCTACGGTACCCAAACCACATATTCCGACCTTTAGGGACTTCAACTTTACTTCCTCGCACACAGAGTGATGATTAATTTGGCAACTTGCAGGGTTTTCAGACCCAAGCCCGCAAAAAAGGCGCATAGTATACCCTTTCGGAACAGAAAAAAAATCGATTCATAGCGCCTTTTATGATTCCGGTATTAGTGATAGTCTTGCCCCGCACACCAATAGAATAATATGCATCATCTTTAATAACGATATGGCAACACGGCCCAGCAAATAATGACAAATACTTTTTCAACGATAATCAAAACAACTTTGTTAAGCTTGAGTTTGAGCGCCTGTAGCGGGCCTTTTAGTGATCACAGCAATGGTGAGTTACGAAAAGAGTTTCGTAAATGTGATTACAATCGCCTGTCTCCTGCCGGGGCGCAGCGCTGCAACAATATAAAGAAAGAGTGCGAACAAAGAATGAAGGACTCAGGTTTTCGCTGTTAAAGCGCTCAGGATCTTGTACTAATACTATCAGCTACTATCAGCACAACATACGGCCCCGACGAGACAAATCTGGCCTTTGGGCAAAAGGCTGCCACCCTCTGCCCATAATGCAGCTACACAAACGCTGCATATAGTAAATAAGCCTATTTAAAGAATCCCCAAGCCCTTAGCCAGCTTTTCGGCAGGCATATACCCGGGAACCAAAGTACCATCTTCCAGAAAGATAGCGGGCGTGCCAGTGACGCCGAGCGCTTGCCCCAATTCAAATTGAGCAGCTACAGGGTTTTCGCAGGTTTTATTAGGAATCGACCTACCCGCTTTGGCCTCTGTCATCGCCTGCAGTTTGTCATCCGCACACCAAGCCGAAACAATCTTGTTATAAGAACCGCTTCCAACACCTGCTCTAGGGTATGCAAGATAACTCACCTCGATACCCAACTCGTTCATACGTGGCACTTCGTTGTGTAATTTGCGGCAATAACCACAGTCGATATCCGTAAATACTGCGATTTTAGCTTTAGTCTTCCCTTTGGCCGGGAAGGTAATTTTCTCGGAAGGGGCGATATTTGCCAGCTTCTGCGCGCGATCCTTACCTAAACGTTGCTCTGTTAGATTAACCAGACGGCCATCTCCCGTACTGTAGATCTCTCCGGTCAGGAAAAACGAGGCATCGTCGTTTGCGTAAATATCCGGGTTATTGCTTGAAACCACACGATACAAACCCTCAATCTCGCTCTTCTGCACTTCTTGAACATTCAGGTTTGGTAAAATCTTTCCCAGCTGCGCTTTAATCTCTTGCTCGCCTGCCAAAAGCATTGACGACAAGCCCAAACCCATTGCTGCTACAACCCACTTTAAACCCACACTCATTTTACTAACCTCTATTATTCGACATGTTTGAGACCGCAGCATACACATTTCTGATCGCAGATTGACCATACCCAAGCCACTACCGGCCGTACTAACCGTAGGACACGCTAACCGCTAAATCGTTCAGCTGCAAGTATTTGAAAGTTACATTTTGATCAGGTAATTACCGGCGCCGGCGAACACTGACTTTTAACTCGTTTACGCGCGAGGGTGATATTGACCGTGTAGATCCTGCAAGCGCTGCTTAGCAACATGCGTATAAATCTGCGTCGTTGAGAGGTTACTGTGACCCAGTAGCAGCTGAACCACTCTTAAGTCCGCACCGTTATTTAGCAAGTGCGTTGCAAACGCGTGCCGGAGCGTGTGGGGCGACAAGCTGACATGTATATTGGCCATCACCGCATACTTTTTAACCCGATACCAAAACGTTTGCCGTGTCATCTTCTGCCCGCGAGAGCTAGGAAAGAGCACAGAGCACGGCGCATCTGACAGCAACATGCTGCGCCCCTGCCTTAGATAACGCTCAAGCCAGTCCAAGGTATATTCCCCCAAAGGCACCAAGCGCTCCTTGCTCCCTTTACCAAATACCCTGATCACTCCTTGCTGCACATTCAACTGATCAAAAGACAGGTCAATGAGCTCCGAAACACGCAACCCCGAACCATACATAATCTCCAACATCGCCTTGTCTCGTAAACCTACCGCGTCGTCAACATCCGGTGCGTCCAATAAGCGCGTCACATCCTCTTCAGATAAGGCGCCAGGCAACAATTTAGGAAGTTTAGGGTTATCAATGTTCAATGTAGGGTCGAGATCTATCTCGCCCTCGCGCAACAGGTATCGATAGAAACGGCGCAGGCAAGACAGACTGCGCGCCGTAGAAGAAGCCTTAATTCCTTTGGCCAAACGGAACGACAAATAGTCGAGCAAATGCGCACTTTCCACTTGAGATAAAGCCAGCTGATGATTAGCTTCCAGCCAAGTTGAAAATTGCTTCAAGTCGAGCCGATAAGACGACAGTGAGTTGTCGCTAAGCCCGTGCTCCAACCACATCGAATCAATAAACCGATCTATCAGCTCTTTCGCCATAATCCAAACTTATTGCAACCCAAACAAAAAAGGCAAACCAATATGGTTTGCCTTTT